>JADFQA010000031.1 GCA_022562055.1 Acidobacteriota bacterium
GATCGCGTCTGGGGGATAGACAACGGATTGACGTTTCATCATCTTCCGAAACTCCGCACGGTCCTGTGGGGTTTTGCGGACCGTGAACTGCCAGATCATATGGTTGATTGTCTTGAGCGGCTGGAGGTAGCGATGCGGGGCGGCCTTCGGAATCGCATTGCGGCACTGCTATCCGAATCCGAGGCGGTCGCGACCGCGGCGCGATTGGCATCGTTGTTAACACTTCGCGCGCATCCCGCTCCACCAGTAGACCGGCAACCGCTGCCATGGCCGTGGTGGTAGGGGCGATGACGGCACAGTCGGTGGAACCTTGGACGGCGCCTACATCGCACTAGTCTCCGGCGAATGAACCGCGAAACCGACCAGGAATCGCTGCGCCGAACGCTGTGGCGGATGGTCGCCATCATCGCGATCCTAGGAGCTGTGTCCTACGGTGCGCTCGCATATTTCGTCGCCGGCGAAATCGCCGACCCTGAATCGACGGTACGCGTCGGCGACGACTACTCGACGTTCCATGCCGCAGCGCAGATCTTACTTTTTGGTGAGGCCGACACCCTCTACGACGTGGATGAGGTTGCCGCGGTTCGGACCGCGTTGAGAGGAGAAGTCACCTCCGCCGCGCCTGCTTATGTCAATCCTCCCGCCTTTGCGATGCTCCTGGTTCCGCTCGCTTCGCTGCGTTACGGGGCAGGCCTTGCGGTGTGGACCGTGGCGGGATTTCTCGCCTTGGGTGTGTCGTTGCGACTTCTGCACACACCGAGACCATGGCTGGTGTTGGCCGTCGCAGCGACGTCGATCAATGGTTTCATTGGTGTGCGGCTTGGGCAGGCCCAGATGTTTTGGGCCGCGCTGTATGGAGCAATTCTGTGGAGGCTCCGGGGTTCCGCACAGGTCCAGGCCGGGCTTTTCGCCGCCCTACTATCGCTCAAACCTCAGTTGCTGGCCCCACTCGTATTGTGGTGGATGATCGATTGGCGCCAGTACTGGCGGGCGCTCCTCTCCGTAGGTGCGGGGTCGGCGGTCCTGGCGCTGCTGCCGATGGTGCTGTTCCCCGGGTCATACGACGGCTATTTCGCCTTGCTGCGCGAGTCGTCGGCCTCCGCGTTGCAGGAGGGGATTCCCTGGGGTGCGACTCTTCCGTATGCGCTGTTCGCCATCACCGGCCCGTCCACATTTGTCGCCACAGTCGGGTTCGTCCTCAGCAACCTGTTACTCGTCGGCCTCGTCGTTGTTGCCGTCCGCGGCCGGTGGCACCAGGACGTCATGTTTGTCGTGGCGATCCTCGGCGCCGCAGCACTTTCCAACCACCTGCTCCTCTACGACTGGATGGTGCTTGTGCCTGCGGGTGTAGTGGTAGCGCGATATCTCCCAAGAAAAGGCGTCGACCTACCCGCCATGATCGTTTCGATTGTGTACGCGTCCTTCGTGCAGATGGCTTTCGGGGCATCGGTATATCGCAGACTCGGGTTTACGGTGCAGATCACCTCGTTCGTCCTGATTTTCGTTGGCATCGTGGCTGTGAGGCGCATGCGGTCAACCGACGGCGCCGCGCTGGTCACTGAATCTGGATTGGAAACCACGATATGAAGTCAGAGGCAGGGCGGGAGTCACTCCGCAGAAACCTCTGGCGTGGTGTCGCCGTCATACTCGGCGTTGGCGCCGCGCTCTACGTTTTGTCGATCTACAGCGTCGCGACCGATTCGGACCATCGCAGCCAAACAGGCAACGTGGTTGGTGTTGACTACTCGACCTTCCACGCCGGTGCAACGATGCTGCGCTATCGCGACGCGGACCAGCTGTACGACCTCGAAGCCATGACGGACCTTCTGCAGGAAGTACGTCGCGGCCCGGTAGGGCTGGAGCCGACGTACCTCAACCCACCGGCCTTCGCAATGGTGCTGACACCCTTCGCACCCCTGCGTTACGAGGTCGGTCTCGCTCTGTGGACCACTCTTGGGATTGTGGCATTCTTCTTTGGGCTTCGTTCCATCGGGACGACGCGACCCGCGTTCGTGCTCGGTGCAGTGCTGGTGTCGGTACCGGGGTTTCTCGGCGTGACGCTCGGTCAGGGCCAATTCTTTTGGGCTGCGCTCTACGCGGGTGTCTTGTCGCGGCTGCGGGCGGGACAAGCAACGCAGGCCGGTCTGCTCGCTGCTGTACTGATTCTGAAACCCCAGCTACTTGCCCCGATCGTTCTTTGGTGGCTGATTGACTGGCGACGCCACCACCGGTCACTCGTCACCGTTGCAGTCGCGGCATCGGCGATATCGCTTGCACCAGCAGTGCTTTTTCCGGGCTCGTACAGCGGTTACCTATCCATGCTCAAAGCTGCCTCGGACGCGTTTCCCCTCAATGGGATCCCGATGGGGGTGACGCTTCGGGACACAGTGGATGCTTTCACCGGGGGGTCTTCGGTATGGTCAGGCGCCATCGTATTGGGCGGTGTTGCGGTGTTTGCCATCGTGCTCGTGCGTGGCGTTCGATCAGAGTGGGGCACCGACGTTATGTTTATCGTGGCAACGGTTGGGGGACTGCTGGTCATCCCGCACCTCGTCATGTACGACTGGGTGGTGCTGGTACCGGTCGGGATCGTGTTTGCTCAACACATTCCTGCGCGTTCGGTGGCACTGCCGATGATCATCGTGGGGCTGCTGTATACGTTGCTGTTCCAGGCTGCGTTTGGTATTGCATCCTTCGAGCGGTTTGGGTCGAGCATCCAGATTGCGGCATTGGTACTGGTATCCTCCGCGGTATTCGGAGTCCGCCAGATTCTCCAGGAGCCCACGTCAGCACACATGTCATAGAGCTTGGACGTCGCTAGCGGTCCATGGTCCGGAGATGTATGGACGCGCGGCCAAGTGGTAGCTTGATTCCCGGGAGGTACCCAGGTGGCGCGTAAGACTGTCCGCTACACAATCGACAAGGTGCCGGCGAAGCTTCGTTGGCGACCGCGAGTCAGCGGTTGGGGCATCTTTTTCGG
Source organism: Acidobacteriota bacterium (assembly GCA_022562055.1). NCBI lineage: Bacteria > Pseudomonadati > Acidobacteriota > Acidobacteriota bacterium. Next base: position 2,981 of record JADFQA010000031.1, read on the forward strand.
TGCGGTTGGCGGACTTGGCGTCGTCGTTCTGCTCCAACAAGCTGGGCTGCGTGTCCTCACTCGCACACTTTCAATCCAGGGTCTCTCGGCCGCGATCGTTTCCGGCATCATCGTTCCATCGCTTGTGTACATGATTTCTGTCGGTGCCTACAACCGCCGCCTGCGACACTACCTCAAAGGATCCGCCGGCCGTGCGATGGCAGCGACGACCACGGTCGCTGTCCTGGCAGTATCGACCGCCGCCCTTCTCGTCTCCAGTGCGAGTCCAGCTCATGCAACGGTCACTGGTCCGTGTCGAGTGACTCTCAACGGAGTCGACGTCGCCCCCCTCCAACCTACCGCGGCTGACGCGATACTCGTTGACGCGGAGGGGTCTCTCACGGGGACCCTAGAGTTTCCCAGCGAGATCGACGGTGGCTCGATCGATCTGATGTACGCCGGGTTTACCACGTTCAATTTTCAACAGTGGGATGGGTTGGTTGACAACGGGGATGCGATTGATTCGGGTGGCGGTGTGGAGTCGCGTACCGTGCGTACCGACGTTGTCGCAAAGTACGCCGCCGGCGTATACGACGTGTTCGGCACGGTCGTGTTTGAGAACGGGCAAACCTGTGATGTCGCGTTTGCGTTCAAGATTGATGTGCCGCCGCTCGAGACACTAGTCGGTAGAGGTGCTGCGGTGGCAGCCGCGTTTGGGCTTCTGGGGACATTCGGCGTCATCGTAGGCCGGACACGCGAAGGCGCCGCGTTGTTGGCGGCCCTTGATCGCCAACTCGGGAGTCTTCCAACTCCAGATCCCCTCGAACAAGAGCGAATCGGCGCCGCCACGCTCATTCACGAGCCGGCACAGGTGATGGATGCCTCAGGCCCGGGCAATACGGCTCCCGATTCGAACTCTCCATCGGACCCTGAAGCTGTCGAAGCGCGGTCCGCCGCACCAACGGCCTACGCAGAACGCGGACCTATGCCGGTACCCGATCTCGATTTCGACAACTCCGAAGACGGCGATCACACAGGCGAACCGGATCTACCGGAAGCAGGTCGTTGACTCGACTCTGTAACCCCCGACGAATGGCGATGATGCTCATTTCCGCAAAAACAGTGACGCCCACCAGATGAAGAGGCCTTGGAAGGGGAGTCTGGCCCAGGCGACAACTGGGTTTGCGAACGAGGCAGGGAGGCGACGGTCATCGATGCCGCCCTGGAGCGCCATCCAGACATTTGCTGGAAACACAACAATCAGCGTGACGATGAGTCCCGCAGCGGACCAGCGACGCCAAGCTGGGACGAGTAGACCGAGCGCAAACCCTATTTCCATAACACCGGTGACGTAAACCAGCGAACGTTTTGCGGGGAGGATGGGAGGGATGAGCGCCTCGTACGCCTCAGGGCGCACGAAGTGGTAGGTCCCCGCTGAGGTCATAAACAACGCGAGCGTCACAAGGAGCGCCCAACGGACAGGACTCACGGACTGGCTGTGAGACGGGTGGGTGTCTGGTACGACCCGGGGAACACCGCCTGCACGTCGGTACCCTCCGCGGGCTCAATACGGGCCGCGCAGACCTTGTATTCGCCGGTGCCGGTCACGGCGTCACCGGCCTCAGTGGTGAGGAGATTGGCGCGAGCCTCGGCGAAGTGAAAAGGCATCCAAATGGTGTTCCGTTTTACCTGGCGCGACACCATGGCGCGGCAACGAACTCGGCCTCGCCGGGTTACGACATCCACCATGGCCCCGTCTTCGACGCCAAGCGCACGTGCGGTACGAGGATGGATTTCGATGAACGCTTCCGGCTGCTTTTCCACCAGACCGTCGATTCGACGAGTCTGCGAACCGGCGTTGTAGTGGTACAGCGTGCGGCCGGTGCTGAGGACTAGTGGATACTCAGGATCGGCCTGCTCGAATGGCGGGCGGTACTCGACAGCTTGGAACAGGCCCTTGCCTCGTAACACGCCACCCTTGTGGAGATACACCGTGCTTGGCGCATCTGCTGTCTCGACCGGCCACTGAAGGCCATCTTCTTCGATGCGTTCGTGCGAGATTCCCGAAAATTGTGGCGTGAGCGCGGCCATTTCTGCGTAGATGTCCGCAACGCCGTCGTAGTGTGGGTTCTTGTATCCCGCACGCTCCATCACGTCGAGGATGATCTCCCAGTCGGCCCGAGCCTGGCCCGGTGGGTCGATCGCTTTGCGCACTCGTTGCACCCGCCGATCCGAGTTGGTGAACACGCCGTCTTTTTCGGCGAAGCACGCCGCCGGTAACACGACATCTGCGTATCGGCATGACTCATTGAGGAAGATGTCCTGAACGACCATGAACTCAATACCGTTGAGCGCCTCTTCGAGCTTCCCAACGTTGGGTTCTGACATCACGATGTCTTCGCCCATGAGATACACACCCTTTACCTGGGTACCCATGACTTCCATCATCTCGTTGAGGTTGAGACCGGGGACGTCTGACTGCTCAGCGCCCCAGGCCTTGGCAAACTTGTCTCGGACTTCTGTGTCCTTCGCCCACTGATAACCCGGATAGAACGTTGGTGTAGCCCCGGAATCATTGGCGCCCTGCACATTGTTCTGACCGCGGAGAGGGTTCATTCCCATAGATGCGCCACCTAGGTGGCCGGTCATCAACACAAGGTTTGATAGGGCATAGACGTTGTCGGTGCCGGTGGTGTGCTCGGTGATACCAAGCGTGTAATAGATGCCTGCCTTGCGCGTCGTGGCGTACTCCCGCGCTACCTCGCGGATCATCTCCGCCGGGACTCCGGTGACCGTTTCGGCCTTCTCCGGCGTGTAGGCCGCCACTGTCTTCTTTACTGCTTCGAAACCCTCGGTGTTTTGAGCTATCCACTCTTTGTCTTCGAGGCCCTCGTCGATGATGACATGGGCGAAAGCATTGAGGAGCCACACATCGCTGCCCGGTTCGATCTGGAGGTGCCACTTCGCAATCGACGTCATCCATATCGCCCGCGGGTCGGCAACGGCAAGCTTGGCGCCACGCCGGACCGCTTTCTTCATTTCCATTGCGATGATCGGATGGGCCTCAGATGTGTTTGACCCGATTACGAGAAGGAAGTCTGCATCGCGGATCTCGGGAATGGAGTTCGTCATCGCCCCGGCCCCGAACGTGGTTACCAGACCGGCAACCGTTGGAGCATGTCAGGTGGCGGCACACGAATGGACGTTATGGGTCCCGAACGCAGCCCTCGCCATTTTCTGAAAAAGGTAGTTCTCCTCGCCTGTGCAACGGCTCGAGGAGACGAACCCGAGCGAATGCGGGCCGTGCCTCTCCACTACCCCTTGCAGGCCCTCAACGACACGGTCCAGCGCTTCGTCCCAGGTTGCTGGGCGGAGCACACCGTCGGTATTGCGTACGAGTGGATCAGTGAGCCGATCTTGGTGGTGGATGAAGTCGTTCGCAAACTTTCCCTTGACACACAGATTGCCGTCGTTGACCGTGGTCCCTGGTGCGGGAGCGGTGACCTTCACGATGCGGTTTGCTTCGCGGTCGACGTTGAGATCGAGCTGGCACCCGACTCCGCAAAAATTGCATGTAGTGCGAATTTTCTCAAGTTCGCGTTCGGGCTTCCCGTATGCGAGAGCAACCTTCTCTGTCATTGCCCCTGTCGGGCACACCGAGACGCACCCGCCACACAACTCACACGTGGTGTCTGTGAGCGAAAGCTCATCCACGGTAGAGATCGTCATTTTGGCCCCGCGATGTGAAAGCGTGATAGCGGTGACCCCCTCGACTTCGTCGCAGTACCTCGTGCACAACGCGCACCCAATACAGCGATCTTCTCTGAACTCGATGAAGCGATTGGTGTCCATCGGACGGCCCTGGCGCGGCGAATCGACATGCGGCCAAAGGCCTGCGGTTCCGTGGATGTCTGCGAGTTCAAAGAGTCGGTTGGGGTTTGCGTCCTCAGCCACGGTGCGGTCCGACACAGTGTCGGCCATGTGCAGGGAAAGCGAGAATTGTCGGTTGCGGGCGACCCGTTTACTTTCGGTTGTGACGTCCATGCCGGCTTGTGTCTTGGAGTGGCACGAAGGCTGCATGAGGCGCGACCCGGTAACTTCGACAAGACAGATGCGACAGGCCGCGGCTGGGTCGATCCGGTCATCGTGGCAGAGCGTCGGAATGTCGACATCGATCCGGCGGGCCGCAGAGAGGATCGTTTCTCCCGGCCGGAAGTCCACTGTCGTCCCGTTGATTGTGAGGGTCTCGCCGGTCATGCGGACACAGCCATTCCGAATTCGTTGGGGAAGTACTTCATCGCCGAAAGTAACGGTAGTGCAGCGGCCTGTCCGAGGCCACAAATACTCGCTTCTTGCATGCCCCAGGTGATGTCCTCGACGTGTTCAAACGCATCAGTGTCACCGCTGCGATACTGCTCGATGATCTGACGGAGGAGCTGGGTCCCGATGCGGCACGGGGCGCATTGGCCGCACGATTCGTCCTCGAAGAACACTGCTTGTACCAGCGCCGCTTGCACCATGTCGACCGTGTCGTTGAGCACTACGACGCCGGACGAGCCGAGCATCGATCCAACTTTTTGGAGCGAAGCAAAGTCGAGCGCGACGTTCACCATCGAAGCGGGAAGGAAACCCGAGCTGGCACCACCAGGGGAGAAGGCCTTTAACGCGCCAGCCACTCCACCCGCCGTCTCGATGAGTTCGGCCATAGTGATGCCCATCGGTGCTTCGTACACACCGGGACGCTGGATATGCCCCGAGATGCAGTACAGCTTGGAACCAGACTCCGTTCGGCCGAGAGCCTTGAACCAGCCACCACCTCGGGTCAGGATCGCCGGAATGGCCGCGATAGTCTCAACATTGTGGATCAGGGTGGGGGCCCCACGAAAGCCGGCTTCGACGGGGAATGGTGGTTTCATTCGGGGCAAACCGCGTTTTCCCTCAAGCGACTCGAGCAGCGCCGTCTCTTCGCCACAAATGTAGGCGCCGTGCCCGTCGACAAAATGCCAGCGGACTGTGTCGTCGAGGAGGCCTGCTGTGTCGGCCGCAGCCACCGCGGCCTTGAGGGCATCTCTGACTCCGCCAAACTCGCCACGCACATAGCAGTAGATGTCTTTGGCTTGCAAGGTTTGTGCCGCAATGGCGAGTCCTTCAACAACCAGGTGGGGGCGTCTCAGAATCACCTCTCGGTCTTTGAATGTCCCTGGTTCTCCCTCATCGGCGTTGAGCACGATGTAGCGTTCTGTGACTGGTTGGCCGGCAACGCCGCGCCATTTGATGTGCGCTGGAAAACCAGCTCCCCCTCTACCCGTCAGACCGGCGGACTCGAGTTGGCTGATTACCCATTCTTGCCCGTTGTCACACGCCGCGGCGAAAGCCGCGTATGAGAACGAGTCGTCGCCTGCCAGGTTAATCGCGAGGTCGTCGGACGGGGGCGTGAGGTGAACCTCGGGAAGCGGGTTTTCACCGCGCGGATCCCAGCTCGCCGGTGCCTCGTCGCAGCGACCGAGACATGCCGCAGCGAGAAACTTCTGACCTGCCAGACTCATTTCGTCGATCTTGTTTCCGCTGCCCGCCAGGAAACAACTCAGACCCTGGCAGACGCGGACGTCGGTGGGGTTGTACAACAAGGAGTAGAACGTAGCCACCCCGTACACATCGGCCTCGGGGACACCCGTCTCGGCATGGATTGCGGCGGACACGTCGTCTTTCAGCCCCCCGGCCAGCTCGATGCGGATGAGCACTTCTTCGCGACGATTGTCAGCTTCGCGACGATTGTCAGTCACTCGGATCCCCCGTTTTGGATCGCGAGAACCCACCAGATTGTCGGTTCGGGGACGAGCGGCCCTTCCGTGCCCTGCGCTGTCGGTCGATCTCGACGAGGACGCGCGGCGAACCATCCCGCGGTTGATAGTCGACGATACTGGAGCCGACGCCGTCAGGGCCAACGACTTCGGCGTGGCGTTGGACATCAGCCGCCGAAATCGTCACGGTCCAAATCGATCCAAGCAATGCAAAGTGCGGACCGTCACCGACGCCGAGGTGAATAGTCGCGTCGCGCGTAACCGCGCAGGAAACCGTGGACCCTCCCGCCAGCATCTGCATTTCGCTGTCAGTGACCCGCAGACGAATCTCGTTGTCGGTGAGCCGGACCTTCACGCCACCACCTCGCCTTGGCAGGTGTAGACGTTGCAGGTATTCGACTTGGTGAACCCGACCAGCATCAGGTTGAACTCGGTGGCTAGATCGATCGCAAGCGTGCTGGGTGGTCCTATGGACACCAACGTGCCGATTTCCGCAACGATCGCCTTTTGGACCAGCTCGTAGCTTGCCCGCCCGCTCACCACAAGCAGATGGTCGGCGGTGACCGGCGTATTGCTCGTGGCGCAAAAGCCGATCACCTTGTCAACAGCGTTGTGTCTCCCAATGTCTTCGCGGACAGCCACGATGTCACCATCGGGGCGAACAACTGCGGCTGCGTGCAGGCCGCCCGTTGTTGCGAAGGTTGTCTGTCGGTTTGTGAGTGCGCTCGGTAGCGACATCAAAATTGCGAGCGACACCGGACTGTTGCGTTCGATGGGATGGCCGTGTCGGGTTACAAGATGCTCGATCGACGAGCGACCGCAGATACCGCACGCCGACGTGGTGAGCACGTTGCGGCGAAAATGATCGGGATCAAAGGCCAAGTCATCCGACAGGTGTGCGAGCACCTGATTGTGGAATGAGCCGTCCACCAGAACCTTTTCCACGGACTGAAGGTCGCCGACCCGGGCAATGATTCCTTCGGCCAAGAGAAACCCGATGGTGAGGTCTTCTTCGTCGCCTGGCGTCCGCATCGTCACCGTGAGGCGTTCCGTTGAACCGCGGTGTCGTATGAGTATCTCCAAGGGTTCTTCCACGGCCACAGGGTCGTCGGCTGGTGTTCGACCACCAGGTTCCACGCGTAGGATCTGGCGATCTAAGGAAGCAGCGCTTGTGGGTTGCCCGAAGAGGTCCATGTGTTATGTGCTTGCCGTCAGAAATTGGTACTCGGCAGGGGTGTTGATGTTGACGAGCTGTTGAGCGTCGTCCACCTGCACGCGGTCGACGTTTCTAACGCGCCTCAGGAACGCTCGCATGGAGCGGTCCCCCGATGCAATGCCAAACATGGCCTTGGCAAGACACCCACGTCCATAGGCACCGCACAGTGGCTGGTCGCGGCTACCCGAAACGGCAATCCGAGCGTAAACCCCGCGAACTGCGGGCTCGGCGACCGCTCGCACGATGTCCGATGTGACGCGCGGCATATCCGCTGCCAAAAGAAAAACGCCATTGTCGGATTGATACTCCAGGGCCGCCATGAGTCCCGCTAACGGACCGGAGTCCGGAAAGGCGTCGGGAATTACCGGAACCGAGACCAGCCGTTGCACCTGCGCCGACCCACCGGCCACGATGACTTCCTCGAACGCGCAAGACAAGATTTTGACCGCACGTTGCACAAACGTCGTTTCGTCGAGTCTCAGAAGCGCTTTGTCGGAGCCCATACGGACGCTGTCACCGCCTGCAAGAACCACTCCGAGAGTATGCCGAATCACGAGGTGAGTGTACCGACGTCCTTGCACAGTCTTTGCGGGTCGGCGCTACTGTCGTGGAGTTGATGCCAGTATCAAACCGGTACGCAGACAACCAACGAGGCGGTCATGTTCAACCACATAGTGATGTTCTGGTGGAAGTCTGGTGTAACCGCGCAAGAGGTCGCTGTGGTATCGGCGGGGTTGTCATCGTTGCCCGACCAAATCGCCGAGATCCGCCGTTACGAACATGGTTCCGACCTTGGCATCGGCACCGGGGCTACGAACGCAGATTACGTGCTGCTTGCAGAGTTCGACAGCTCTGAAAGCTGGCGAATCTACGCCGAGCATCCCGCCCATGTCGCGGTCATCGAGACGTCGATAAAGCCGATTGTTGACAAGATCGAACGCATCCAATTCGAGATCACCTAGCGTGCAGCTATTGCGCCTTGCAACAAAGAAACCAGATTCTTGGCGAGTTCGTCTCGCGTATGAAAGTTGACCGGAAGCGTTGTCACTCCGTCCATGTGTTTGAGATGATCAACGAACGGGTCAAAGTTTTGTGGCGCCGTCGCCGGCACGAGACCAGGCCGAAGGAACAGCGACGCCACACCTTCTCGGAATCTCGTCGACATCAGTTGTACCGGTCCGAGTTCATCAACGATAGTGACGCCGCGCCCACCCTGGATCGCCGGGATTGCCAGACGTTCGAAGGTCTCAAGATCAACACCCGAGGTCTCAAATCGTGTCTTGGAATCCATCGATGTATGCGCCAACTCGCAGGTCCGTCCGCCAACGATCTCGACGGTTAGCCCAAGGCTGTGACGATGGTCGTCGATTTCGGATGACAATATTCCGCTAGCTGCCACCCATGAGGTATTCATCTCTGTAGCGACATCGCGGCACACAGTGGTTTTACCGATTCCGGCCCGTCCGGTGACAATGAACGTTGTTGCTGTGTGAGCCATTGTGCTCCTTCGTCGGAAGCTGGAGCTGTGGGTGCTCTATCTGCCTGTCGGCAACAGCGTTCCAGGATTAACGAACGCGACGACGTCACACAAAGATGCGCCGTTGGTCTAGGTCGTTTCCCAATTCAGGATTACCTTGCCGCATTGACCCGAGCGGATCACTTCAAATGCGTTCTCGAATTGTGCCGCATCGAAGTGGTGGGTGATCACGGCTGACACGTCGAGTCCTGTCTGCAACATGGAAGTCATTTTGTACCAAGTCTCGAACACCCGCCTACCGTAGATTCCGCGCAGCGTGAGACCGCGGAAAATGATGTCCGTCCAGTCGATTGGCTCAGTTTCTGACGGAGGAATGCCGAGCAGCGCGATATTTCCTCCATGGTTCATTGCCGTGATCATGTCGTGTAGTGCCCTAAAGTTGCCGGACATTTCGAAGCCGACATCAAAACCCTCCGTCATACCAAGCTCGGCCATAGCGTCAACAGCAGTGCCAACCGTTGCATTGATGACGGCGTCCGCACCCATTTCAGATGCGATGTCGAGCCGGAAGTCGTTGATGTCTGTCACCGCGATGTAGCGAGCGCCGACGTGTCTGGCGATTGCCACCGACATAACTCCGATGGGGCCGGCGCCGGTTATCAGCACGTCTTCGCCGACGAGGTCAAACTCGAGCGCAGTGTGCGTTGCGTTGCCAAGAGGATCGAGGATGCAGGCAATGTCGTCAGAAATCGAGTCTGGTATTGGGAAGACATTCGTTGCCGGGATGGTCACGAACTCTGCGAATGCACCGGGACGGTTCACGCCCACACTCGACGTGTTGCGGCAGTAGCGCCGCCGCCCCGCTCGGCAATTGCGACAGTGGCCGCACGTTACGTGTCCCTCGGCGGAGACTCTTTGATCCACCGACAGCCCTTCAACGAGATCGCCCATCGAGTCGATAACCCCGACGAATTCGTGGCCGATCGGCATCGGGGTTTCGATCGTCGCCTGCGCCCACTCGTCCCAATCGACAATGTGGAGGTCGGTGCCACACACTGACGTCTTGGTCACACGAATGAGGACGTCTTGTGGCCCGAATTCGGGGACTTGCACATCCTCAAGCCACAGTCCCGGTTCAGGACGAGTTTTTACCAGTGCCTTCACGCGATCACCGCCAAATTCTTGCCAACGTGGGTGAAGGCAGCAACGGCGGTGTCGATCTGGTCGAACGTGTGGGCTGCAGACATCTGTGTGCGGATACGCGCCTCGCCGCGAGGCACCACTGGGAACGAGAATCCGACCACATAGATTCCCTCGTCGAGCAGCCGGTCGGCCATTTTTCCGGCAAGTGTTGCGTCCCCGATCATGACTGGGATGATCGGATGCCGGTCCCCAGTCAGCGTGAACCCGCTCTCCGTCATCGCAGTGCGAAATCGGACGGCGTTAGCTGCCAGTTGGTCGCGAAGATCGGTTGAGGATTCAATGAGGTCGAGCACTGCGATCGATGTGGCGGCAATCACCGGGGCGAGAGAGTTTGAGAAGAGGTACGGCCGCGAGCGCTGGCGTAACCACTCGACGATCTCCTTGCGTCCCGAGGTGTAACCACCCGACGCTCCGCCAAGAGCTTTTCCGAGTGTGCCGGTCACGATGTCAACGCGGTCCTGAACACCCCAGTGGTCGGGGGTTCCCGCACCGTGCGGTCCGGTGAAGCCCACAGCGTGCGAATCGTCGACCATCACAAGTGCGCCGTATTTGTCGGCGAGGTCGCAGATGTTTTTGAGGTTGGCAATGATGCCATCCATCGAGAAGACACCGTCGGTGGCGATGAGCCTGGTGCGGACCCCTGCGGATTCGCGTAGACATCGTTCCAGGTCGGTCATGTCGTTGTTGTTGTAACGGAAGCGCTCTGCTTTGCAGAGTCTGACACCGTCAATGATTGACGCGTGGTTCAACGCATCCGAGATGATTGCATCTTCGGGGCCGAGGATGGTTTCAAACAATCCGGTGTTTGCGTCGAAACATGATCCATAGAGGATGGTGTCGTCGGTGCTGAGGAAACTGGATAGTCGGCCCTCGAGCTCCTTGTGGATGTCTTGCGTTCCGCAAATGAACCGTACCGACGCCATCCCGTATCCGTGGCGGTCCAGTGCGCGGTGGGCCGCGGCGATGAGACGTTCGTCGTTTGCGAGACCTAGGTAGTTGTTTGCGCAGAAGTTGAGGGGTGACGAATCATCGACCAACCGGATTCGTGCCTGCTGTGGAGTCGCAATGAAGCGCTCAGTCTTGTAGAGACCTTCGTTTGCGAGCTGGTCAATGTCTTGTGTCAGCCGCTGTAGAAACGCTGCATCGATAGGTCACACCTCCCGGTAGCGAGATTCTCGTGAGTGTTCGGCTGTCCGTCAACTTACGTGATTGTGGATGCCGGCGCTCACACGATGTCTCTGTCCGAGGCCCACACAGCAAGTTCGTGACGAGATGAGAGCTGAAGTTTCCTCAGCACAGCTGAGACGTGTGTCTCAACCGTTTTGATCGAGATACCGAGCTTGCGCGCTACCTGTTTGTATGCAAAACCCCGGGCAATATGGCGGAGCACCTTGGTCTTCCCCCGTTTTTCCGGTCACGTTGGTGTTCCCCCGGTTTTCCGGAGTCAGCTTGCTTGAATCGCTAGGCCGGTGGTCGGGTTGTCGTGGTGGATTCTTTCATACTCGTTCGGGCTGTGCATTCCGAGCGATGTCAATGTCGTCGTGACGGCCCGGATCGGTCTGGGGGCGCTCGAAACCGGAACCCACGGTCTGTTGGGCGCTGGCGGCCACGATGGTCCGCACACACTTGCCGTTGCCGGCGCATCGTCCGAGTTCATAGTGAGCGATGAACGAGCCTACCGACAGGCCGGTAACCCGGGAGCGACGCTGTACATCAACGTCGACGTAGGGCTGGGCGCGGTGAGCGTCGTCCGGACAGAATTCGCACCGTGAGGGAGAAAGATGCTGTGATGAATGAACGACACAAAGTATCGGTGACGAGTCTCGTAGTCGGTGCGGCCATGGTTGCAATCGCTGTCTTCGGCCGATGTGGCATCGGGTGGGGTAATTTGGCGAGGTGGCCGTGGCCCCTCGGGTCCGTGCTCGTCGGGTCAGGAATCCTGCTGGTGTTAGGAGCGCTGCGCGCAGACACGGACGTTGCGGACCCTGGTTCGGCTACGGTCACACCTACAGGAATACCGAATGTACCTTTCGAGTTCCAAGAGCATGAATCATCTGAATCTGACAACGTTGCTGAATGAGCCAGACACGACAGTTGCGCTAGTTGGTGCAACAGATAACCCAATGAAATACGGTGCGACGATCTATCGCAACCTGAAATCGAAGGGGATCCCGGTGGTTGCAGTCAACCCGAACCGGTCGACGGTCGACGGCGACCCCGCGTACGCGTCTCTCGCTGACCTTCCCGAGGCCCCGACCATCGTCAACCTTGTGGTTCCCCCACGAATCGGTCTCGGAGTGTTGCGCGACATGGCTGAGCTTGGATATCAATACGTTTGGTTCCAGCCCGGTGCGGAGTCGCCCGAACTGATTGCACTCGCCGATGAGCTTGGCCTCCACTACATCTCTAACGCTTGCACCATGGTGGTTGGGCGCACGCGGAGCAACGCCTAGGTGTGCTCTTTGGGGAGGTTGTCCTTGAGGATGCTGTTGGGGGTTGCCCATCCGGGCGATCCGTGGTCTCGGTGGTGATTGTAGAAGTGGATGAACCCTTGGTAGGCGTCGGTGCGTTGGCTTTGTGAGATCCAGGGTCCAATGTAGGCCCATTCTTCTAGCAGGATGCGGTGGAACCGTTCCACTTTCCCGTTGGTTTGGGGCCGATAGGGTCGGGTCTTTTTGACGACAGTGCCGGTGTCGGTACATGCCCGATACCAGAGTCCTGAGCGGTAACACGATCCGTTGTCTGTGATTACCCGCCCAGGTTTGATCCCGATCGATTGGTACCACGCTGCCGCCCGTTTCCAGAACCCCGCAGCGGTGGTGGCTTGTTCGTTGTGAAGGATCTCTGAATACGCAATACGGGTACGGTCGTCAATGGCGGTGTGGATATAGCGGTACCCGACTTGGCGGGACCTCGGACCCTCACCGGGGTAGCCGCGGCCCCGTGTCTTCCAGCCGCCACCGTCAGGGATTGCACCAAGTTTCTTGATATCGACGTGGATCAGTTCACCAGGCGTGTCTTGCTGATAGCGACGGACCGGTTCGGTGCGAGTGGCCCTGTCGCCACGATCCAGACGTCCCACACCGGCACGGTTCAAAATGTTCTGCACCGTCGATGCCGCCAGCCCCACCATGGAAGCAATGTGGTCGGTACCCCAACGGCGCTTCGTGCGCAGATGAATCACCCGTCGCCGTCTCGGGGTCCGGTTCGGCGACTGATGCGGCTTTGACGACCGATCCTGCAACCCGTCAATGCCTTGAGCAACGAACCTGTCACGCCACTTGCGTACCGTCTTAGCGTCAACCTGGAACCGTTCCGCCGTCGTGACAATTGTCCATCCCTGATCCAAAACGCACGCCACCATACGGCGGCGCCCTACCAGGGTGAGCGGCGCATTGCGATGCTGTGTTCTACCGTAAGCCATGAGCCCTCCTTCGAGCTGCGAGTCGTTAACCCACAGTCCTACAAGGAGCGCTCACCCAAACACACCATCCACCCAGGGACAACGTCCCCGATTGTCACACCTAGGCCGACACTGGCTCTGTGGAGGCTAAGGATGCGATCTGGTTGATGATCTCAGGTGCGCGGAGCACGCCATTGTGTCCGTGGCCTCGTGTGCTCACAAGGTTTACACCCCAACGTTCAGCCAGTAGCTTGGCCTCTTCGATCGGCACCATGTCGTCATCGACGTCGTGGATGATCAGGGTGTGGCCGGGTACGTTCATGTCGAGGATCTCTTTGGGGATTCGGTCCCAGAGGTCTTGGCCGAATCTGTCCTCCATCGAGTGCTTAACCGCCTTGGCGACCGCGGGCCGAAGCTGAAGGATGGCTGCGAACGTTTCGAGAGCTTGATGGGGCCGCAGGCCGGGGGCCAGGAGTACAAGCCTGTCGGCTTTGAGCGAACGTTGCATCGCCATTGCTGTGGCCATTGCTCCCAGTGAATGGGCGACGACGATGTCGACCTTGCCGAGAGCGTTTCCGGCGATCTCGATGGCGTCCGCCATCTCGAAGGCGTCTGTGGAACGTCCGGCCTCGATGCCGTGGGCTGGGAGGTCGATGACCACACATCGGTAGCCCTGCTCTGTGAGCCGCTGGGCGATCCGGCGGTATTGGCGCGACGAGCCGGCCCATCCGTGGATCAGGAGGGCCGTTCGCGAACCATTGCCTGTCTCATAGCCGTGGACTACCGATCCCGCCGTCTCGAAGGTGATCCTGCGTGCCCCCGGTGGAATCTGCGGTGACCGAGGCCGCCCGAGTGGGAACGGCGTGAACCACAGATAGGTGGCGATACGGCCTGCCAGCGCGGGTGCGACGTACGAGAGGCCGGCGAGGCCCACGCTCACCGTCTTGAGCGCTGCCGCCTCCTTTCGGCTCATGCGACCCTCCGCACCTGAGGTGGGTCTTCCTGCATCAACCCGGCGGTCTCCGCGATCGGGCCGACGCCGTATTCGAGATCGGCCATGACCTCTTCGGGCGAGAGGCCAAGTTCGAACCCATCGAGATTGATCTCGATACGTCCCATAACAGCCTGTCGGGCTCTGTTCCTGTTGTTCCGCAACATGTGCTCCTCCTTAGTGAGTTTTGTTGTGCAACCCACTATGGCATAGTTGGTTGCACAATGCAACTCACTTAGGTATGATGTCGACATGGCACCGACAGAGTCCGGCGAGGCGGGCACCAACCGCTACGACATCGATTGCTCTGTGGCGCGAACCCTCGAGCACATCGGGGAGCGGTGGACTTTCATGGTCTTGCGCGACGCGTTCTACGGCGTCCGCCGCTTCGACGACTTCCAAGCCAGTCTCGGTGTGGCCCGGAACATCCTGACCAAACGTCTCACCAAGCTCGTGGACGCCGGGATCATGCGCAAAGAGTCCTACCAGGAGCATCCGCCCCGCTATGAGTACCGGCTGACTGAGAAGGGGCGGGATCTTGTGCCGATCCTCACCTTCCTTCTCGCATGGGGCGACAAGTGGGAGACCGAGAACGAGCCGCCGGTGCGGCTGATCCACACCACCTGTGGCAGGGTGATGCACACCCAGGGCGTGTGCTCGGTATGCGGCGACGAGATCAACGCCTTCAATCTGCGATTGGACCCGGTCCCACAGATCGTGGTCGAACGGGGCCTCAAATCGAAGCCGGCAGCCCACGCCACCTGAACCACTAGCAGGCGGCAGCCTTCTATATCTCAGCTCCTATGTGGTTTTGGTGAGTTCCTCGTAGATCTCGTCCATCCTCTCGGGCGGATAAGGCCTGTCGTTGTCGAGCCACCAGGTCAGGAGTGCGAGGAGCGAGCTGGCGAGGAACCCTGCTCGAACCTCGATCGGGATGGTGGTCTGGTCGTTGGCGTCCGGGCGCCGTTCCAGCTCCGATGTGGCGTGACCCAGCAACGTGCTGTGGATCATCTCGGTGACGATATCGATCCCGCGACCGCCGAGCAGCGCCTTGTATAGATGGTGGTACTCGCCCAGGTGGCGAAACAGGGCGAGGCTCGGCATGGTCGACCCGGCGTCGGTTTGCTCCTGTGCCATGTGCAGCTCCATGTCATCGGCGAGCTGGGTCCAGCTGATGAGAAGTTCGTCTTTTGTCTCGTAGTGGGCGTAGAACGTCGACCGGCCAACGTCGGCCCGGTCGATGAGGTCTTGCACCGTTATCTTGTCGTAGCCCTTCTCGATGATGAGCGACTCGAGCGCGTCGTCGAGTCGCTGCTTGGTTCGGCGCACCCGCCGGTCCGGTGGTCGCTTGTTGGTCATTGTTACCTTCTCGGTTTCCGGGCAATTGCTGGGGTGTGTCCCGTACCGCACGGTTCGGGGCTTTTGACTCTTGACACCCCAGTGTCCGATACATACTGTTTGTTATCAGACATGATGTTCTATACCGAACATACTATACAGAATCAGGTGCGGGTCCTCAAGTGGGAATCCGCGGGCTCAGCAATCGCCTGGTTCCACGAATCAGCCGTTGTTGACGGCGAGGAGGTTTCATGAAGACGCTCGAACCAACCCAGATACAAGCCGAGGGGAGCCGGCAAGAGGCAACCTCGGCGGCCGAACTGCGCAAACACCGTCTGCGGTGGTGGACGCTTGCCGTCGTCTCGGTGACTCTGGTGCTCGACACGATCGATGAGACGATCCTCAACGTGGTGCTGCCCACTCTTCAAAAAGAGCTGGGGGCGTCGGCGTCCGCTCTGCAGTGGATGGTCAACTCCTACATTCTGGTCTTTGGTGGTCTGCTGCTGATCATGGGCGCTCTGGGTGACCGTTTCGGCAGGGCACGGATGCTGCGAGCCGGTCTGGTGGTGTTCGGTGTCACGTCGTTCGCCGCGGCGTATGCAGACACCGCAGGGCAGTTGATCGCTGCCCGCGCCGTGATGGGAGCCGGGGCGGCGATGATGATGCCGGCGACCCTCTCAATAATCGTCGACGTGTTCAAAGGTAAGGAGAGGGCCAAAGCGATCTCCATCTGGGCTTCTCTGGCGGGAATCGGTCTCTTCCTGGGCCCGGTCCTCGGCGGGCTGTTGCTACAGCACTTCTACTGGGGTTCGGTGTTTCTGGTGAACGTGCCCATCGCCGCCGTCGCCCTCGTAGCCACTTTCGTTCTCGTACCTGACAGTCGCGACCCGCAAGCCAAACCGCTGGACATACCGGGCGCGATCCTATCGGCGGGGGCGATCGCAGCGCTGATCTATGCCATCATCGAGGGACCCGGCCAAGGATGGACATCTCCCCAGATTGTGGCATCGGCGGTGGCCGCGGTCCTGTTGGGCATCGGTTTTGGTATCCGCGAGACCCGAACCAGGTACCCGCTGCTGGACTTCGCCTTCTTCAGACGAGCCCGGTTCTCCACCGGCGCCGCCGCTATCAGCCTGGCGTTCTTCGCCATGGCGGCCCTGATTTTCGGTTTGACCCAGTACCTGCAGTTCGTGCAGGGCTACACCCCGCTGGAGGCGGGCATCCGGTTCCTGCCGGCGTCGCTGGGTCTGATGGTCGGCGCCATCGGCAGCGAAATGCTGGCGCTCCGCTACGGAACCACCAAGGTCGTCACCGGAGGCATGTTGCTCCTAGCCGCGACCATGCCCCTGATACTGTTGTGGGAGGTTGACACCCCCTACTGGGCTGTGGGAGGTGTCATCGCTTTGGTGGGGTTCTCGGCGGCAACCATCTTTGCCCCGTCCACCGAGGCGGTGATGGGCTCGGTACCCGAAGAGAAGGCCGGTGTCGGGTCAGCCATAAACGATCTAACCAGGCTGATAGCCACCGCTCTTGGCATCGCAGTGATCGGCTCGGCAATGAACTCGATCTACTCCAGCAGGGTCGCCGCCACGGTGATCGCACTGCCCGCCGAGGCAGCCGCCGCGGCCAAAGACTCCGTGGGAGCTGCGCTCCAGATAGCCGCCTCGCTCCCCGGCGAGTCCGGCGCGGCGCTGTCCGCCGCCGCCGCCGCAGCGTTCACAGACGCCTTTGGCCTGGCGATACTCATAGGCGCCGCCGTCATCTTCCTCGGAGCCCTGGTCGTGGCCAGGACGATGCCCGCCCACCACGAACCCCTACCCGAGGCCAAACCAGAAGAAGTCCAGGAAGTGGAGGCACTACCCGTTCCGCTGCCCGAGTACGAACCTGTCGGGTCTTAACCGGCCAGACACATCCCAACCCTACCGAGATCCAACGGCGGCCTCGGGCCCGGCTCGGTTGGGTTCAGCGGTTCGTCACCAAATCGAAAGAGAACCGTAAAGCACCACCCGGCATCTGCTGCCGGTCAAACAATGTTCCCTCGTTTAGTAAGAAAGACGAAAGATGATGAAGAAACTTAGACCCAGATTGAATTCCAGCTCGTCGACCCATTCACGACCCGGCCCTTCGGGACGGAAAGCGCCCGGGGCCAACATTCCGGACCGTTCCAGTCCGGCGAGAACCGACTCGACCACTGCCATAGACAGGTGGAGGGCTGAGGCGGTGTCGGCTGCGGTGAATCGGCCGTGGGAGCTCAAATGACGACTAACCACACCCTTGAGAGGACCCTCGACGACCTTGAGGCCCTCGCGATGACCTCGTCTGCTGCCCGAGCCGTGGAAGCGACCAAGATCTTTGGATCAGGTGATACCGCTGTGACCGCGATCGACCGTGTGTCAGTCGAGTTCCAGCGAGAGCGCTTCACGGCCATTATGGGTCCGAGCGGCTCGGGCAAGTCGACCCTCATGCATTGCATGGCCGGACTCGACCATCTGACGTCGGGTCAGGTGTTTATCGGTGATCAGGACCTCGGTGATCTCAAGGACCGGGAGCTCACCAAGGTGCGACGCGACCGGGTGGGGTTCATCTTCCAGGCTTTCAACCTGGTCCCTACTCTGACGGCGCTGGAGAACATCACTCTCCCTATGGACATCGCCGGCCGTGACCCGGACCAGGCCTGGCTCGACTCGGTGATTGAGAACCTGGGGCTCGGTGATCGGCTCGGACATCGACCCGCCGAGTTGTCGGGCGGTCAGCAACAGCGAGTCGCGGCTGCCCGCGCGCTGGCCGGTCGACCGGAGCTGATATTCGCCGACGAGCCGAGCGGCAACCTCGACTCCACCTCGAGTGCCGAGCTGCTCGACCTCCTCGCTCAGGCAGTCCGCGAGTTCGGTCAGACGATCGTGATGGTCACCCACGACCCGATTGCAGCCAGCTACGCGGATCGGGTGATATTCCTCCAGGATGGCCGGATCGTCGGTGAGATGACCCAGCCGACGCCCGACCGGGTGCTTGACCGTATCAAATCGTTGGAGGCCTGACGATGCTTAGCGTTACTTTGAAGAGCCTTTGGGCCCACAAGCTGCGTTTGGGCCTGACGGGCCTGGCAATCGTCCTCGGGGTGGGTTTTATCTCGGGAACCTTTGTCTTCACCGACACCATCAACAAGGCGTTCGACGGCATCTTCGAAGACGCCTTCCGCGGTGTCGACATTGTCATCTCAGCCGACTCGGAGCTGCAGTTCGGAGAGGGCGTCTATTTGCCGGAGTCAGAGATCCAGAAGTTAAGCGAGGTCGAAGACATCGACCAGCTGGTCCCTGTTCTCCGAGGCTTTGGGGTCGTGATCCTCGACAAGGACGGTGAGCCGATCGGCGGCGGAGGGCCACCGCAGCTCGCCATCAGTTTCACGGAAACCGATGTGGGTACCGGCGGATTCAACCTTCGCTCCGGCAGGTACCCACAAGGACCTGGAGAGGTGGTGATCGACGCCCGAACCGCAACTGACAACGGCTTCGCCATTGGAGACACCGTCTCCGTGGTAGCTCCAACCAGTCCGGCCCGTGGGTACACACTGGTGGGGATCGCCGGGTTCGGAGGGATGAACAATCTGGGTGGCGTCACCTCGGCTCTGTTCGACCTAGCGACACTTCAGGTTCTCTTAGATCGTGAAGACCAGCTAACCGGTGCCAGCATTCAGGTCGCCCCCGGTGCCAGCGTCGATGAAGTAATCGCCGAACTCCAACCGTCGCTTCCCGAGGGCGCACGAGCACGTTCGGGTCAGACAGCTGCCGAGGAGCGGGCGGGCAAGATCCAGGAAGGGCTGGCCTTTTTCAAGACTTTCCTTCTGACCTTCGGCTTTATTGCCGTCTTCGTCGGGGCGTTCATCATCGCCAACACTTTTCGCATCACCGTGACCCAGCGGACCAAGGAGCTGGCCCTGTTCAGGGCACTGGGCGCCTCGGCCCGGCAGGTGAAGCTGATGGTGCTGACCGAGGCGGTTGTGATCGGGACGGTTGCCTCCATCGTGGGTATCGGCGTCGGGT
The DNA here is from genome assembly GCA_022562055.1 of Acidobacteriota bacterium. Lineage (NCBI taxonomy): Bacteria > Pseudomonadati > Acidobacteriota > Acidobacteriota bacterium. Next base: position 22,429 of record JADFQA010000031.1, read on the forward strand.
TTGGCATTGCCATAGCACTCAGGGCAGCCCTTGAAGCATTCGGGATTGCGCTGCCGACGGCCGCGCCAACGCTGCAACCGCGGACGATCGTGGTTGCCCTGATCGTGGGCGTGGGGGTTACCGTGATATCGGCCATCCTCCCTGCCAGACGAGCCTCGCGGCTGCTACCGATCGCGGCCCTTCGCGAGGACCATGACGCTTCGGGTCGCAAGGCTCTGACCACCCGGGCCATCGTTGGCTCGATGGTGACGGCTACCGGTCTCTCGGTGCTTTTCTTCGGTCTGTTCGCGGACCTTGATGCTGGGCCACCCGAGATCGTCTATGTGGGTGTTGGTGCAGCAATCGTCTTCATCGGCGTGTCGATCCTGAGCGCACTGGTCGCGCAGCCGATGGCGCGGGTAATCGGTTGGCCGTTCGCCAGGCTGTACCGCGTTGCGGGCAAGCTCGCGCAGGAGAACGCCATCCGTAGTCCACGGCGCACCTCGGCCACGGCTGCCGCTCTGATGATTGGTGTCACCCTGGTGACCCTCGCCTCAGTAATGGCTGCATCGGTCCGCGAGACCATCGACGAGATCATCGGAAACGACATCGAAGCCGACGTCATCATCCGACCAACCAACGATCTCGACCCGAGTGCCTCGTTCACCCCAGAACTCGCAGCCCGCGCCGCCCAGGATGAGAGCGTGGCCGAGGTGACCCGCCTCCAGGCCGGAGCGGTTCTCCTAGATGAGAGCGAAACGTTCGTGACCGGTGTCGAACCGAACTATCCCGACTTCTTTCCACCCCAAGCCTCGGAGGGTCGCCTCTCGCCTGGTGGTGGCGAAGTAGTGGTCCATCGGGGGATTGCTGACGACAACTCACTCTCCATCGGCTCAAAGCTGGTACTCACCTTCGAAGCGACGGGCGTGAGGACGTTCACAGTAGTTGGCATTGCAGAGGGCGACGCCTGGAACGGGATCATTGCCATCTCCCAACAAGACTGGATCGAAAACTACGAGGTCGAGTCCGACGCACAGGTATACGTGCGAGCCGCCGAAGGCTTCTCGCCGGAGGAGGTCAAGACCAGGTTGGCAGCCCTATCCGAAGACGTTCCCACCGCCCAGGTACAGACATTCGACGAGCTGCTGACCGACGCCGAGAAGCGGATCAATCAGCTCCTCAACCTGATCACCGGCCTACTCGGCCTCGCGGTGATCATTGCGCTGCTCGGAGTCACCAACACCATGACGCTGTCGGTGTTCGAACGGACACGAGAAATCGGATTGCTGAGAGCCGTGGGCCTCAGCCGTCGGCAGACAAGACGGATGGTGCGCTCCGAAGCGTCGATCATCGCAGTGTTCGGTTCTACGCTCGGCGTCGTGATCGGCGTGTTCTTCGCCTGGGCGATCCTGCAGGCGCTGGCCGACCGGGGATTCAGCGCCTTCGCGATCCCATTCGGCACGTTGGCACTCTGGATCATCGCCACCGGTCTACTCGGCGTCGTCTTCGCCATCGCCCCAGCCTGGCGAGCCTCCAACCTCGATGTGCTTGACGCCATTGCCCACGAATAAAGCGGACGCCATGGAAGCCAATACAGCAGCCGAGCTCGCACCGTATATGGGATCAGGCGGTGTGAAGTCCGCCGCCGCGGCTGACGAATCGTGGGAAATGAGTCGTTGCGTTAATCGCCGCAGGCATCCTGTCATCGCAATTGTTCAGCAAGGCCTTCACGACCGAGTCCGAGTTCACGAACGATCCCTAGGTGTGCTCTTCGGGGAGGTTGTCCTTGAGGATGCTGTTGGGGGTTGCCGATCCGGGCGATCCGTGGTCTCGGTGGTGATTGTAGAAGTGGATGAACCCTTGGTAGGCGTCGGTGCGTTGGCTTTGTGAGATCCAGGGTCCAATGTAGGCCCATTCTTCTAGCAGGATGCGGTGGAACCGTTCCACTTTCCCGTTGGTTTGGGGCCGATAGGGTCGTGTCTTTTTGACGACGGTGCCGGTGTCGGTACAGGCCCGGTACCAGAGTCCTGAGCGGTAACACGATCCGTTGTCTGTGATTACCCGCCCAGGTTTGATCCCGATCGATTGGTACCACGCTGCCGCCCGTTTCCAGAACCCCGCAGCGGTGGTGGCTTGTTCGTTGTGAAGGATCTCTGAATACGCAATACGGGTACGGTCGTCAATGGCGGTGTGGATATAGCGGTACCCGACTTGGCGGGACCTCGGACCCTCACCGGGGTAGCCGCGGCCCCGTGTCTTCCAGCCGCCACCGTCAGGGATTGCACCAAGTTTCTTGATATCGACGTGGATCAGTTCACCAGGCGTGTCTTGCTGATAGCGACGGACCGGTTCGGTGCGAGTGGCCCTGTCGCCACGATCCAGACGTCCCAGACCGGCACGGTTCAAAATGTTCTGCACCGTCGATGCCGCCAGCCCCACCATGGAAGCAATGTGGTCGGTACCCCACCGGCGCTTCGTGCGCAGATGAATCACCCGTCGCCGTCTCGGGGTCCGGTTCGGCGACTGATGCGGCTTTGACGACCGATCCTGCAACCCGTCAATGCCTTGAGCAACGAACCTGTCACGCCACTTGCGTACCGTCTTAGCGTCAACCTGGAACCGTTCCGCCGTCGTGACAATTGTCCATCCCTGATCCAAAACGCACGCCACCACACAGCGGCGCCCTACCAGGGTGAGCGGCGCATTGCGATGCTGTGTTCTACCGTAAGCCATGAGCCCTCCTTCGAGCTGCGAGTCGTAACCCACAGTCCCCCAAAAGGAGGGCTCACCCAAACACACCATCCACCCAGGGACAACGTCCCCGATTGTCACACCTAGGCCGCACGACATTCGGCTGCGGCCCGTTAGATTTTGCCGATGGAACAGTTAACTCTGCAGACGCGCACCTGGGGTGAGCGCGACAAACGGGCGCTCGTGCTTCACGGTTTGTCGTCGAACTCCGCAGGTTGGTGGCGCCTCGGACCCGACCTGGCCGATCTCGGATACACCGTCATCGCCCCTGATCTGCGGTCGCACGGCGAGAGTCCGAAGTCTGGCGATCTTTCGATCCCCGCATACGCCGGCGATGTGATCGCTCTCGGGTCCGGTTGGGACCTTGTGTTTGCACACAGCCTCGGTGCCGCCGTTGCGCTGGCGTGTTTTGCACAGGACGCCGGGTTTGCAAAAGCTCTCATTCTTGAAGACCCGGCCATCCGGCTTGAGGACAATCCGATGATTCGCGCGTGGCTCCTCGACGTGTTTGACAGACCGCTCACGGAAGAGCAGCTCGCGCGCGACAATCCTCGGTGGCACGTGAATGACGCCCGGACCAAGGCGGAGGCGCTGCGTCAGTCCGGTCCGGAGGCGGTTGTCGACACGCTCGGGGCACCGACCTGGGACGGCACGAGTGTCTTGGCCAGCCTCTCGGTGCCGACATTATTGCTCGGTGCCGATCCGGCGTTGGGAGCGCTCGTGTCGTCGGAGTCCGGACGTGGCGCCGCTGCTGCAAACCCCCGAATCCGGTATGAGATGATCACCAACGGCAGTCATTCCATGCATCGTGACGAGTACGGCCTATTCTGGGGTGTTGTAAGGGAATGGTTGGCGACCGCGTCAGCCGCGTGAACGGGACGTTGGACGTGACGAGATTTGTAGGAGACGAGATGGTTGTACGGGGTCCGCTGTCGCAGGACATCGCTCAGGATGGATTAGGTGATGCGTTGGCAAGCGTCGACGGGGTGGCTCGCACCGAGGTAGAGGTCGGCGACGACGGCCAGCAGGTCGTTCGCGTGTATCTCGATGGGTCGCAGGCGCCCGAGGATGTTGCCAAGGCAGTGGAAGCCGCAGTTCAAAGCGGTGCCGACAACCTGCCCGCCACCATTGCCCCGACCAAAACTGCCGACGCGCGGCGTCCGGGACTCGGTCGCGGGCTGGACTCTTTGCTGTCAGCAGCGGGTTCGTCCCCTGTGACGGGGACACCCTTGCACCAGATTCCCAAAGTGCAGTACTCGACCGGGGCAGCCGAGCTTGCGCTCGTTGCGATCGAAGAGTCGACTGACGGAATCGTCGTTCGCGCCCGCGACAGCCATGGCAGAGACGCCGTTGCCAACGTCGATGGCACTTCCGCGGGACTCAACTACGCCGTTAACGACGCGGTGGCCGAACTAGCTGGAGAGCCTTCTTCCCCTGAGGTGTTGGCCGTCGAGGTCCGTGACCATGAGCACGCTTCGGTACTGACGGTGCTCCTGGAAACCGCATCGGGAAAACGTGTCGCCGGTGCCGCGGTCGTTGAGGCGGGTATGCCCTTCACCCTGGGTCGCGCAATCTGGGCTGCGCTCGGTTCGGAATAGCGTGATGCGGCTACCGATGAGCGGTGGCAACGCAACCGAGCGAACCCGTTGATGCCGCGCGTCCTGCCTACGGTCGGCGATGTCGATGAATCCTTTACCTGACATGGCCTTGGTCCGCGCTGCACAGCTCGGCGACGCCGCGGTGATCGTTGACATAGCAAATCACTACGTCTCTACCTCGCACGTCACTTTCAGCGATACGGCGTGGACCCTCGCCTCGACTAGCGAATGGGTAGGCCATCGCGACAACACGGACTCGCACAGGATGCTCTTCGTGGTAGAAGGTTCGGAGGCGAATGTTGTTGGTTACGCCTATTCGGATCCGTACCGCTCGAAGGATGGCTACCGGTATAGCTGCGAGACGACGGTGTACATCGCACCATCCGCGCTAGGGCAGGGGCTCGGCAGGCAGCTCCTGGGGCACCTCGTTGAGCGATTGCGCGATGTCGGGGCGCACCGAGCCTATGCCGTGATTGCCACACCGAATGAGGTGTCGATTGCGCTACATGCCTCCATTGGTTACAGGAGGGTCGGAGTGATGAACGAAGTGGGTCGCAAATTTGACGAGTGGCGCTCGACCGAATTATGGGAGTGCCGTCTACGCTGAAAGTTGTTCAGAGCGTCCGAGCACCCGTTCGACGTTGATGGTGACGATCACGCGGTTGGGGTTGTCGCTCGTCGGTCTGTAGCGACGTTCAAATGCAGCTACTGCGTTGCGCAGCGTCGCGTCGTCCCTGGCGACAAAGGCTGGACCCTCAAGCGACAGCCATCGCGGTCCATCGACTTGACACACTGATGCGAACTTCGATCGCTCGATATTCTTGACCTTTTGCGAACCGGCGTCTGTCAGTATTCGTACGGCGCCGTTTGCATAAGTGAACCCGATCGCGACGCTGTGAGGTCGGCCGTCCGGCGACAGCGTCGTCAAAGTCGCAAGGTGGCGTTCGTCGAGGAACGAAAGGTCATTGGGCGTGAGGGCATCTGGTTGACGAGACATAGTCGGGCCATCGTACAGAGCAGCAAGACCTACGCTTTCGGTCCCCGAATTCGTTTGCTGCCGCCGCTGTGCGAATATGTCCGCATGAGCCCCTCACATGGTTCCATCGAAGAGTACTACCGCGTTTTGCAAGCGGATCTCTGTGAAAGGCTGGCGGCGTTTGATGGCTCCGCTACGTTCGGCGCTGACCGCTGGGAACGCCCTGGAGGAGGCGGCGGTCTGACACGGGTAATTTCTGGCGGGGACGTGTTCGCAAGGGGTGCAGTCAACGTGTCAGTCGTGCATGGGCTGATTCCCACCAAGCTAGGGGAGCAGATCGGCGCTGCGGGTGAAAATTTCTACGCCACCGGGATTTCGATGATTTTCCACCCGCGGAACCCGTTCGCGCCAACGATGCACGCCAACGTTCGTTACTTCGAGGTCGAGGGCGGGTCCGCGTGGTTCGCCGGTGGTTTCGATCTGACGCCGTATTACCTGTTCGAGGAGGATGCGCGGCATTTTCACAGTGTGTGTCGGCGGGTGTGTGACAATCACGCCGTCGCTGACTATTCCACAATGAAGGCCGATTGCGACAGTTACTTCTTCCTCAAACATCGCGGCGAGGCTCGCGGTGTCGGCGGATTGTTCTACGATCGACACAGCGAAGACTTGGATGAACAGTTTGCGTTCCAAAGGGAGCTTGGAGACTCGCTGTACGACAGTTACGTGCCGATTCTTGCCCGTCGCAGAGACACGCCGTTCAATGCCGCCAATGAGAGGTGGCATAGGGTCCGGCGTGGTCGGTACGTCGAATTCAATCTCGTATGGGACCGTGGGACGAAGTTCGGTCTCGAAACTGGTGGTCGTACCGAGTCGATCCTCGTGTCGATGCCGCCAGATGTTTCGTGGGACTACGACTCGATTCCCGCCGAAGGCACGCCTGAACGCGAGCTTCACGACTTGGTTACGGGTCCGCCGAGGGATTGGGTGTAGCACCGAGGTCGTTGTCCGTACTTGTTGCGCCGATGGTGGCGACACCGCCAACGCGCACATTTCCCGACGTTCGGTCGACAGGTAACATCAATGGAATCGTATTCGAATATCAATGGTCTAGAGTCAGCAGTGTTCCCCACATCCAGCGGAGTGCGCCCCATCTCCGACGTACGAATCTCAGGCATAACGTTTGCGTATCCCGCGGCTTCATCCGGGGTCCGTGCGTCTATGGCGCTGGGTCGCGACGAACTTGCCGCTGCCTACCGCAAACTCGCTGACGCCGGTGAACAAGCCTTCATACTGTCTACTTGTCTCCGGTTCGAGTTGCTCGTTCCTGGCGACGACGGTGATTTGGACCGGGTACTGAAAACGATTCACGGTGATCGTGTCACAGCCGATACAGGCCTGATGAGGCAAGATCTTTCGGCTCTGCACCATGTGTATCGAGTTGCCGCCGGTGTCGAGTCGCCGGTATTGGGCGAGCGGGAAATCCTCGCTCAGGTGCGTGAGTCTCTCAGTGTTGCTCGAGACGAAGGCAGATTGCGAGGGTCGTTTCGATCCCTTGTCGAGGGTGCAATTGGTGTCGGCCGAGCTGCCCGCGAGAGACTTCCTGAGTCACCTCATGGATCGCTGGCCGCGGTCGTTGCCCAGATTATGGGCCCTCACACCGCGGTCGCCGTATTTGGCGCCGGAACTATGGCGCGGTCGGTCGCTGCGGCCCTGCTTGCCCTCCCTGCACCGCCCGACGTCACCATGTACGTGCGCCGTCCAGAGGATCTCAACATTGCGGATGTCGAGATTCGCTCCATGGCGGACGCTGGCGCTGCGCTGCGATCATTTCCCGCGGTAGTTTCGGCAACATCAGCCCAGCAGAGACTGTTCTCGGTCGAAGAAATGCGGGCCGCCGTTGCTAACCGCATGACTCCCCTGACTCTGGTGGACCTCGCAATGCCGCCCGACTTCGAGCCGGGTGATGTGGACGACATCTTGTACCTAGGCATCGACGACCTTGCCGACATTGCGCGTTTGTCGAACCGTTCAGCCGCCGCTGATGAGCTTATTGCCGACGCTGCCGTAGAAGCGCTCGCTCGTGCCCGAAACCACGCGAAGGCCGGTCCTGTAATCACGGCAATTATGGAGGATGCCAAGCGAGCGGTGGCAGAAGAGGTCGAGCGCTTTTCAGGGCGCCTCAAGAATCCAGAGGACAGGGCGGTGTTGGCGCAGCTCGCTTCAACCGTGTCCAAGCGCATCTTGCACAAACCGGTGTCCTACCTCTCTTCGGGGGACGAAGGCAATGAGGCTTCAGACCTGATGGCGCGAGCCTTCGGCGTCGATGATGGGTGAGCTGACGCTCGCGACTAGGGGATCAGAACTTGCCTTGGCTCAGACGGCGTGGGTGGCGGATCGCTTGCGCCAAACCCACCCTGGGCTAGATGTGGGGATGCTGATCGTCGAATCGTCCGGCGACCGTGACCGCATCAGTCCCGTCGCAGCGCTCACCGAGATGGGTGCCTTTGTCCGTTCGCTGCAATACGCGGTGTTGGAGGGTCGCGCCGATGCGGCGGTGCATTCTTGCAAGGACCTGCCGACGGACTCTCCGGACGGCATATCAATTGCGGCGTTTCCCCAACGAGCCAACCCGTTCGACGTGCTGATTGGTGCTGACCTTGGAGATCTTGCACGATCCGCCGTCATCGGCACCGGCAGTCCGCGTCGTCGGGCTCAGCTTTCACTGCTTCGACCCGACGTTACGTTTGTGGAGCTGCGCGGAAACATCGGCACGAGGATTCGCAAGGTTCGCGAAGGCAATGTAGACGCGGCAATACTTGCCGCTGCCGGACTTGAGCGCCTGGGACGGGATAGCGACGCTGCCCACTACTTCACTCTCGAAACGATGATTCCGGCACCTGCGCAGGGTTCGCTGGCGGTCGAGGCCACGGTCGAATCCGAGGCCTACGGCCTGTTGTCCGCGATTGATGACCCCGGCGTGCGTCTGAGCGCCGAAACCGAACGGTTGGTGCTCTCCGAAACCGGGGCAGGATGTCGTTCCGCGCTGGGTGCGTATGCCGTCGTATCTGACTCGGGCATAACGCTACATGGATTCGTTGACGACGAGGGGGAACCGCGGAGGTTTGTTGCGCAAGCATCCACAAGCAGAGCCGTCGTGGAGGAGCTGGTGAAAGGACTCAAACTATGACGCACCCTCCTCGGGTCGCTGTTACCACCACCGTGGACCGGTACGACGAGGTCGCGGGCGCGCTCAGCGTCGCAGGTTGCGAACCAGTCGCTCTCCCATGTATCGAGGTCGTTTTTGCTGAGGGTCAAGCGCTTGATGAGATTCGCGTCGGTGTTGCACACGCTGACATCGTGGTTCTCACAAGTCAGCGCCCGATCTCGCTGGTGTGGCCCGATGGCATGACTGGTGTCAAAGTCCTCGCGGTTGGAGATGCGACCGCCGACACCGCGCGCGCCGCCGGTGCGTCGGTTGTCGGCATCGGGAAAGGTGGCGGGCTCGCGCTGGCCAAACTTTTCGGCGACAAAGTGGCCGGTCAACATGTCGTATATCCGCACGCCGGCGGCGCACCCAACCCCGTCGAGAAGATGCTGGCCCACATCACCGCCAGCTTTACCTCGTTCGAGGTGTATCGGGTAGATAGCGTGGCGCCCGCAGACGACGAAGTCGATGCTGCGATGTTCGCGAGCCCGAGTGCTGTCAGGTCCTGGGCAGCGGCCCGTGATTTTGATAGCCTCATCACCGCCGCAATAGGGGACACCACCGCGTCGGCTCTCGCGGAGCACGGGGTGGTGCCGAACGTCATCCCTGACAGCCCAGGGATGCTTCCGCTCGTGTCCGCCACCGCAAAATACGTCCTATCCAAAAACGCCTCCCAGGCCCAAACCGCCTCAAAGGCCCAAACCGTCTCAAAGGAAGTGACCGCCCAATGACTGCCTTCCCGTCCCGCCGAGGACGCCGCTTGCGGATGACGCCGGCGCTGCGAAACCAATTCGCAGAGACCAGAGTTTCCGCTGCGCAGTTTGTGCTTCCCGTCTTCATCGTCCCTGGGAAGAATGTTTCTCGGGCGATTCCGTCTATGCCCGGTCACAACCAGATGTCGGTCGATGTCGTTTGTGACGTGGCCCGTCGCGCCCAGGATGCCGGTGTCGGTGGCATGATGTTTTTCGGAATCCCGGCAACCAAGGACTCCGAGGGGACGTCCGGTTGGGACGAAGCCGGTCCTGTACCACGAGTGCTCGAAGCGGTCGCGCAAGCCGCGCCCGAGCTGGTTCGGTGGGCCGACGTGTGCCTCTGTGAATACACCGATCACGGTCACTGTGGAGTGGTCGTTGACGGAGTGGTCGACAACGATGCGACGTTGCCGCTGCTGACCAAGGCGGCCGTTGTCTACGCCGACTCCGGCGCTCAGATTGTCACCCCGTCTGACATGATGGATGGGCGCGTTGCCGCGATTCGCAGCGGGCTCGACACGGCCAGCCATGCAGACACTGCTATCTGTGTTCATGCCGTGAAGTACGCGTCTGCGTATTACGGTCCCTTCCGCGACGCAGTCGGTTCATCGCTGCAGTCGGGTGACCGGCGTTCTCACCAGATGAATCCGCCAAATCGACGCGAGGCCCGAGTTGAGGTCCTCGAAGACATTGCCGCCGGCGCAGACGTTGTGATGGTCAAACCGGCCGGGCCGTATCAGGACATCATCCGTCAGACTCGTGACATTGTGGATACTCCGGTCGCCGCCTATCAGGTGTCAGGCGAGTTCGCAATGATCAAGGCGGCGGCGGCCAACGGTTGGGTCGACGGCGATAGCGTGATGATGGAGTCGCTGACCGGGATTGCACGTGCGGGTGCAGATGTCATCGCCACCTATTTTGCGATCGAGGCGGCAGAGGCCTTGCAATGAACTCAGCCGAGTGGTTTGCGAGAGCCGAAGCGGTGATGCCGGGTGGTGTCAACTCGCCGGTGCGTGCGTTTGGAGCTGTCGGGGGAATACCCCCTTTTGTAACCTCCGCATCGGGTGCGTATCTCTCCACGGTCGCTGGCGAACGCCTCATCGACTTTGTTTCGTCGTGGGGGGCGATCGTTTACGGACACGCCGACCCTGATGTCGTTGAAGCGGTCGCTGCTGCTGCCGCCAAAGGCACGTCCTTCGGTATGCCGACGCCGGGTGAAGTCGAAATCGCTGAACTTATAACCGAGCTGGTGCCCTCGATTGATGTGCTGCGTTTCGTGAACTCTGGGACCGAGGCGACAATGTCCGCAATTCGGGTTGCCCGAGGCGCCACCGGCCGCGAAGTCGTGATCAAATTCGCCGGTTGTTACCACGGCCACGGTGACTCCTTTCTAGTCCAGGCCGGTTCTGGTGCGGCGACGTTCGGTGAGCCGAACAGTCTTGGTGTCCCCGCCGGCACAGTCGCCACGACCCGCGTCGTTGCTTACAACGACCTCGCCGCGGTGAAGGAGGCGTTGGCTCCCGGCGACGTGGCGTGTGTGATTGTCGAGCCTGTTGCCGGCAACATGGGTGTGGTGCCGCCATCGCCGGAGTTTCTTGACGGGCTGCGCACAATGTGCGACGGCCGTGAGACCCTTCTTATATTCGACGAAGTCATGACCGGTTTCCGTATTGCACGCGGTGGTGCCCAGGAGCGGTATGGGGTCACCGCCGATCTGACGGTTCTCGGCAAGATCGTCGCGGGTGGCACCCCGGCGGCTGTGTACGGCGGCCGCGAGGACCTCATGCGACTTGTGTCGCCAGATGGCGGCGTGTACCAGGCGGGGACACTTGCAGGTAACCCTCTCGCTGTAGCGGCAGGACTCACGACTCTGCGTCGTCTGCAAAACGATGACGCACTCTATGAACAGTTGGAGCGTTCGGGGCAGTACATGCAGGATCGCCTTGAGGCTGTCCTGAGAGATACGAAAATTGTCGGTTGCGTGCAACGGGTCGGATCCATGATGACGGTCTTTTTCGGTGTCGAAGTCGTCACTAGATGGGGCGACGCCGAGCAGTTGGACACTGCTAGGTTTGCGAAATATTTCCACGCCGCGCTGGACGGGGGAGTGATGCTGCCACCATCGGCATATGAGGCGATGTTCCTCACGGCCGCCCATTCGGACGAGATCACAGAGCAAGCCGCCGATGTGCTGGTGGCGGCAATTAGGGGTCTCGCCGAGTGAAGATCCTCGATGCGTTCGCCAGGGAACCGATGGATACACCGCCCGTGTGGCTGATGCGCCAGGCTGGTCGCTACTTGCCTGAGTATCGCGAGATCCGCAAGAAACACTCCTTCCAGGAGTCGGTGAGCACACCTGAGATCGCTGCCGAAATAACGCTGCAGCCTGTCCGACGCTTTGGGTTCGATGCCGCGATCCTTTTTGCAGACATCATGACGCCGCTTGAGGCGGTCGGTGTCAACATGACATTTGACCCGGGGCCCCGCTTGGAGCCAATGACTCTCGCGCAAATCGCCGACCTCCCAGAACTGGAGGAGGAGCGGGTTGGGTATGTCGCCGAAACGCTTCGAATCGTGCGCCGCGAACTACCCGAGGACACCGCCCTCATCGGTTTTGCAGGGGCGCCGGTGACCGTCATGGCGTATCTGCTCGAGGGTGGAGGATCGAACGAATTCATGGCCATGAGGACGGCTTTCCGAAATGACCCGATCGCTGCCCGGGCCGCTGTTGAGAGTCTTGGCCGCGCCATGAACACCTATCTTTCGATGCAAGTAGCAGCCGGCGCCGACGTGGTCCAACTGTTTGATACATGGATCGGAGCGCTCGACAGCTCGGCGGCGGGGCAGGTCGGCCTTGCCGGCGCGCGAACCGCTCTTGCGGGTCTCAGAACGCCGCGGATGTATTTTGCGCCGCACGCCCAGCATCTCCAGCAGAACATGACACAAGTAGGCGCCGACGGGTACGGCATTGATTGGCGTGAGCCGATCGGTAGTCAGTGGAACCGGATCGACAGTGATGCCGTGATCCAGGGGAATCTCGATCCGGCGGTGTTGCTAGCCGATCCTGCAACAATTCGGTCTGGCGTGCAAGAGATCCTGCGACAAACCGCTGGACGGCCGGGATTCGTCTTCAATCTCGGCCATGGCATTCACAAAAACACGCCGATCGACCACGTAACAACACTGGTGGATGCCGTAAGAGGAGAAACCTGATGGAAGATTTTGCAGCGCCGCTGCCGCCAATCCCTGGTCGCGTCGGTATCGTTGTCGCCCAGTTAGGTGGCCCCCGAGACCTTGGCGAAGTGCGTGGGTTTATCAAGGGTATTTTCACAGATCCTGATGCCGTCCCGATTCGCGGGGGCAACGTAACGCGACAAGTAGTTGGGTCGGTGATCTCAACACTGCGGGCACCGTTGGCCAAGAAGTACTACCGCCAGATCGGATCGGGATCCCCAATCCTGCCGATCACTCAGTCGCAGGCTCACCTTGTTGGGGAGGAACTCCGTCGACGTGGACACGACGTCGTAACCGCTGTCGCTATGCGAAACGGAAGACCAGACACGAGAGATGCGGTTGAACTTATACGCCGTCTTCGGGCCGAACATCTTGTCATGCTTCCCCTGTACCCGCAGTTCACCTTTGCGACCGTCGGGTCAGCTGAGAAGGAGCTGCGACGCGTCATCGCCCGGGTTGGTCAGTACGACCCAGCAGTGCTGCGGACGTGGCACAACCACCCAAGCTATATTGCGTTGCAGGCCAAACTCCTCACCGCAACGATTGAGCAACTGCCCGAGGACGAGAGGGAGGGCGTAGCTGTGCTCGTGTCGGCGCACGGTCTCCCACTTAAGGTCGTCGCCAAGGGTGACCCGTACCCCGAGGAGACCGAGCGGACGATGGCCGAGGTAGTAAAGCGTCTGCCATACCGTGTCGATGCGCGTCTCGGATATCAGTCGCGGACCGGGCCCATCAAATGGATCGGACCCGGGACGGAGGAGGTCATAGACGGTTTCGTGGCCGATGGACACAAAACCATTGTGATGTGGCCCGTCACGTTCGTGTCTGATCATGTCGAGACCCTCTACGAGACGGACATCTTGTTCAAAGATCACGCCATCGAAGTCGGTGTTGAGAAGTACCTGCGGGTCCCGGTGTTCAACGACATGCCCGACGTTGGGGCGGTGCTTGCAGACGTCATTGAACCGCTGGTGGTCGATGCAGTCAGTGGGACCGGAACCCCCTCGGTCCGCACATGAACAGAACCGAAGTCGTGGTAATCGGCGGAGGTCTTGCAGGGCTGTTCGCTGCGATCGAGTTAGCTCAACGCGACGTGGACGTTGTCGTCCTCGAAGCAGCGAAGGATGCGGGTGGGGTTGCGAGATCGATAGTCGACTCTGGGTATTTACTCGACGCCGCGGTCGGCTCATTCGTGTTGCCGCACCCATATCTGACGCCAATCCTTTCCCGGTTGGGTGTCGAACTAGTGCAAGCGGACAAATGTTCGCGTCGCAGATGGGTGTCGCACAAGCAACGTTTGAGGGTTTTGCCGATGGGTCTCAAACAGTTGGCCACGTCTGGTTTGCTCGGTCCCGTTGGCAAGGTGCGGGCCGTGTTTGAGCCTTTGCTCGGGCGTGGATCCACGAGCGACGATGAGTCGCTGAGTGAGTTCCTCAGTCGGCGATTTGGGCGCAGTGCTGGGCAGACAATGTCGTCGCTCATCGCGTCTGGCGTGTATGCGGGCGACCCCGAGCTGCTGTCGGCTGCCTCCTCATTCCCCCGGCTCTACGGACTCGAATCTGAGTCTGGGTCGATCGTGCGAGCAATGTTGTCAGCAAGAAACAACCGTCCTGCTGATCTGGCCCCGCCAAGCCTGCATGCTCCCGTCGGTGGAATGGCGTCTGTGGTGGACTCTTGCGCGGATGTTCTGGGCGAGAGACTTCACACGCAAACGAAGGTCACCAAGCTGGAGCGCTCGGAAGGGCAGTGGACGGTCGAGTCTTCGAAGGGTTCGTGGACGGCAGAGGATGTTGTTGTTGCGGTCCGCCCCGACCAGGCGAGCGGATTCTTGCCAAAGCCTGTGGCGTCGACGATGTCGGTAGCGCGTTCAGCCCCGGTGGTGGTAGTCGGCGTGGGTGGGAGAGCTGCTGACCTGCCGTTTCCTTACGGATTCGGGTATCTCACCATGCCGGGAGAGAACCTGCGTACGGTCGGCGTGATATTTGAGTCAGCAATGTTTCCAGGCCGGGCACCGTCTGGACATCGTATGGCAAAAGTTATCTTGGGAGGTTCACGCAACCCATACATGGTGGAGTGGTCCGACGAGCAGCTCGCTCAGATCGCGGTCGAAGAGCTCGCCTGGACACTGGACCAGACGCTGGAGGCGTCCTGGCTTGCGGTGGTTCGCCACCGTGCGGGAATTCCCCAATACGAGATCGGTCACGCCGCTCGGCGGGCCCACACCAACCGGGCCCTTGAGGCATATCCCGGGTTGCGGCTGATCGGGTGGGGGTACGACGGTGTTGCAATCGCAGATCGGGCCAAGGAGGCCGTCGAACTAGCAGACGCCATCACCGGGTCGAACACCGTCGTGTAACTTGACTCTGCAAACTTGCCGCTACACTCCGGCTCCGCCGGGGGCGTTTAGCTCAGCCCGGTTAGAGCGCTTCCCTTACAAGGAAGAAGTCGGCGGTTCGAATCCGTCAACGCCCACCATCGAAACCCCCTGTAAAAGGGGGGTTTCCCCAATGAACACAGGGTTTTCTGCGCACCCACCGTCAGACTTCGTTTCCCGTCGTTTCCCGTGAAAACCCGTCGTTTCGCGCCCTCCTGCGCCCTTTTCGCGCCCTCTGATTTGGCTCTCCCCGCCCCATCACCCCCACCACCCAGGGGGACACACCAAACACGGGACCAACACACACACCCCCACGACCGTGTGGGCTACTCTTTTTCTTTCTAGAGGCTGGGGACTAGCACACCGCTTGGTGCAATTTTCGTTGCGCAACGAAAAACTGTCATGGAACCATCACCGGGTGATAGCGTCTTTGGAACCCAAAGATCAAGCCTACTTTCTCACAGAAGCCGAATCACAAGACTGGTCGGCACGGGATTTGCGTGACGAGGTTCCGTCGTGGACTGCTTCGTTGCCGAGATCCAAGTCCTGTGTCGTTCGCTCCTCTTCTCCCAAACAATTACCACCAAGCGTACGCTCAAAAAGGTTGCGATGTCAGGGGGTCATTGCAACACTTGGGCAAGTTTCTCTGATGGTGTCATGTCGTTGTGGGCAGTGGCTGATTCATTTGCATCGGGCATGGACCGTTGGCTAGGCTCGACAATCAGGCCTACTGGAGGAGCGTCTATGTCCAAGTACATTATTTTCTACTCATACTCGAACGCTGCGGTCAAAGGTATGATCGATCATCCCAGCGACCGAACCGCAGCCGCGAGAGAAATGGCCGCTTCAGTCGGTGGATCGGTCGAAGCTGGCTATTGGATGCAGGGGAACCATGACGGCTTTATTATCGTCGACTTTCCCGACAGTGTCAGCGCCGCTGCCATATCTGCGGCCGTAGCGGCTACTGGGGCAATGTCGAGTATCGAAACCCACGAAATCTTCGACGATGTTCAACAGGAAGCGATCGTGAAAGCTGCCAAGACGGCTCTGCAGGCCTACACACCACCGCACTAGACATACATAGAGTAGGCGTCCTGAACGGTGCATGCCGTGCCCGCACAGAGCGGGACTTACCGGCCACCCTGGAGATCCTCGCAGCGGGGAAAGGTGGCCGTGCGAGAACCAAACACGGAGAGGTCTCTAATTCGACTTTGTTCCGGGGAGTCGGGCGGCCCACCATTGCAACGGTTGCGCCGGTGGGGTGTCGCCGTCCTTCGGGTCTGACATGGTGAGAACGATCCGGCCGTCGCCGCTGGTTGTGACACCAGCGACGACCACGTTGAGCCGATCCGAACCGTCTGCAAGACTCACTACGCCGCCGTAGCGATGTTGAGAAGTCTGAATGCATCTATGTGCGTGACGTCAGCACCCACCCGCCACCAGTACACGAAACCCCTTTGACCGCTTGGCCGGTTGTTCCCGGTAGCGAAAAGCTGCGGAATAAACTCGAGTGTCGAGCCGACCCGGTCAACGATTCTGTATTCCTTGAAGTCGCCACAAAGCAAAATGAAATTATCAGCCGTTTGGGCGGCGTCAATATCACTTGTGTCGCCCATCGAGGACGCTTCGAAGAATGGTTTCCGTAACAATCGGTCGCCGTCAATCAGTGGCGGTTCGGACCCCGAAGGGTTGAAGAATCTGCTGATCGTGTTGACCGTCGGTAGTCCCATTGTCCAGCTAGCGTTGGCCCGGTGACGTGCTGGCAGAGCCTCCAACGTCGTGTAGCAATCCGCTGCGACAAACACTTCGGCCGTCGCTGGCGTCACTTCCG
>JADFQA010000032.1 GCA_022562055.1 Acidobacteriota bacterium
CCACGCCGCAGCACGCGTCCCGGTCTCGAAGTTGTCGGATGCAACGGTCCCGCCGAACGGGAGCTCCATATGCGTGTGAACATCGATTGACCCCGGGGTCACAAGTTTGCCGGTCGCGTCGATAACAGTGTCCGCCGACGGTTCAAGATCGTGCGATCCGGAGGCCGCAATCGCAACAATTTTTTCCCCATCGATC
Organism: Acidobacteriota bacterium; assembly: GCA_022562055.1. Lineage (NCBI taxonomy): Bacteria > Pseudomonadati > Acidobacteriota > Acidobacteriota bacterium. The sequence continues at coordinate 197 of JADFQA010000032.1, forward strand.
AGCAGGTCGGCTTTCATAGTGTCGATGGCCGTGACGATCGTGCCACCCTTGATGAGCGTTTTCATGTGTCTCTCCTGGGTCCTGCGGTTCTAGTCAACTTCTCGGATCGCCGCAACGAGAATGGCCGCCCCTTCGTCCATCTCCTCGTCGGTGATACTCAGCGGTGGAGCGATGCGTAATACGTTGCCATACAACCCACCCTTGCCAACGAGAAGACCACGATCCTTGCAAGCTTCGAGCAGAGCCGAAGACTTGCCGGCGTCCGGTTCGTTCGAACCGGACTTCACAGTCTCGATTGCGAGCATCAGACCCTTGCCACGCAGCTCCGCAATCCATTCCGTTTCATCGACCACAGGTTCCAGAACGCGCCGTAGACGCTCCCCCTGCTTCAGGCTATTCCCCTGCAGGTCGTGCTTTATGAGATAGTCAAGATTCGCAAGTGCTCCCGCTGAAACGAGTGGGTTTCCTCCGAAGGTCGAAATGCTGTTGGCGCCCATAGAATCCATGATTTCGGCCGTCGTCACGACTCCGCCGATAGCTAGGCCGTTGCCGACCCCCTTCGCAAAAGTCATGATGTCGGGTGTCATGTTGTGGGCTTGGTAGCCCCACAGGTGCTCGCCGGTACGCCCCCAACCAGTCTGGACTTCGTCTGAGATGAACAGGATCCCGTACCGGTCGAGCACTTTCTTGAACTCACCGAAAAACCCATCAGGCGGGGTGGCAAACCCACCAACTCCTTGGATGGGTTCGGCAATCATGCATGCGACGGTGCCAGACGTCATCATGTCTATGACCTGTTCAAGATCCTCCACGCATGCCGCGGTGTAGCTCGCGTCGTCCATGTGACGGAACGGACTCCGCAGCCGATACGGACCCTGTACAAAGTTGACCTTCAAACCGGTGTAACTAGTCGGCGACCACGACCGATGGCTCGTCAGCGAGACGGCGGTGAACGATCTTCCGTGGTAACTGTTGCGGATCGCCAACACCTCGTTCGATCCACGGTACGAGGTAGCCAGCATGATCGCGGCGTCGTTCGCTTCGGTCCCGGAAGGTGTAAAGAAGACGCGGGCGTCTTCGATGCCTGACATCTCGGCGATCCGCTCGGCAAGGGTCACCATCTCGTCAGACAGATACAGCGTTGAGGTGTGGAGCATCTTGGCTGCCTGTTCCTGTATGGCTTTCACAACCTCTGGCACGTTGTACCCGGTCATCGTGGTGAGGATTCCCCCAAAGAAATCGAGGTACTTGTTGCCCTCAATGTCCCAGACATGCCGACCTTCGCCATGTGAAATCGCAATCGGCTCTTCGTAATACAGCGCCAGCCATGACGGCATAACGGCCCTGTGCCGGGCAAGCAGCTCAGCGTGTGTTGTCATGCCTAACCCTCGGTAAGCGAACCATACGCATCCGGCCTCCGGTCGCGGTAGAAAGCCCATTGGTTGCGGGTTTCCGCAATGAGATCCAGATCGAGGTCACGGATGACCAATTCGGCGTTTTGGTCGGATGCGGTGCCGTCGACGAACTGCCCGCGTGGATTTGCGAAATACGACGTTCCGTAAAAGTCATTGTCACCGAGTGATTCGATTCCGACCCTGTTGATTGCGCCCACGAAATACATATTCGCCGCTGCCGACGCCGTCTGCTCCAACTGCCAGAGATACGAAGACAATCCACGGCTGGTAGCCGAAGGGTTGAACACGATCTCGGCACCTGCAAGGCCCAGTGCCCGCCACCCCTCCGGAAAATGCCGGTCGTAGCAAATGTATACGGCTACCTTGCCAACGGCGGTCTCGAAGATTGGATACCCCAGGTTGCCCGGCCGGAAGTAGAACTTCTCCCAGAACCCTTTGACCTGCGGGATGTGGGTCTTGCGGTACTTACCGAGGTAGGTGCCGTCAGCGTCAATCACCGCAGCAGTGTTGTACAAAAACCCCGGTTGCTCAAGTTCGTACATCGGGAGCACCAACACCATGTTGAGTTCCTTGGCTAGAGCTTGAAACCGTTTGGTTGTCGGACCGTCAGGAATCGCCTCGGCGTAGTCGTAGTACTCAGTCTCCTGGACCTGGCAGAAGTAGGGTCCGTAGAACAACTCCTGGAAACACATGACCTGCGCTCCCTCAGCGGCGGCCTCACGAGCGTATTTCTCGTGAACATCGATCATGGACTCCTTGTCGCCCGTCCACTCGGTCTGCAGAATTGCGGCTCGTATCACTCTGCTCATAGTTCGATCCAATCCTCGAGGCCCAGGTCATCCGCCGGGATCGCATGCCAGCGTGGACCCGACTATATGCCCCCCACCACATTGACACAACTAACGCGTTAGCACGAACGAGACGCACGCGCGCTTCCGCATAGGCCCAAGACAACCGATCCGCAGCTTCAGAAAAATCGGCGTGTGGCCGATACTGTTCGGGTACCGGCGACCGGCTGTGGGGATATACGCGGCCGACGCTCAGACACATAGACCGCAAGCCAGAGCTACCTAGTCAGATGCACAAAACTCATCGCCCGGGACGCATCGCGACAGCCATTGTTGTGATGGCTGCCGTGTTCGTCCCTGTCAACGCCGCTGCTCCGTCTGCGCATGCCGCTTCGACTACCTACCTCGATGAGGGATACGACGCTCCCCCATCCACATGGGGCACCGACTGGTTCGATTCTGACATCGGTAGCCGCAACCGAATTTCGACGATCTCAGACGGAATCGAGGGATCTGGGATTCGCGTAACGATACCCACGGGATCTCATTTCGGATCAGCAATGCGCTGGGAGTTTGCGGCCAATGGTGAGACAGAACCCGACGAACTGTTCTACCGCTACTGGCTGAGATTCCCCGATGGGTTTACAAACTACGGTCAGGGCAAACTTCCGGGACCGTCAGGGTTGTACTCAAGCTCGGGCCGCAACAAGATCAGGCCCGGTGATGCAAACCCGGGATGGTCCGCACGGATGATGTTCACAGCACCTGATGCAGACAGAGCTGGAACGCACACGCAGATCGGATTTTACGTGTACCACCGCGGACAGCCCGGCTCCTCTGGTGAAACCGAACCGTGGCACGACTCTCCTGGCGTCCTGGAACATAGCCGCTGGTACTGCGTCGAAGGCCGGGTAGTTATGAACACGCCCGGTGTCGCGAATGGTGTTCTCGAAGGCTGGGTTGACGAAAAGCTGGCGTACTACGACGATCGCTTCACCTTCCGAGGGTCGGCCGATTCTGGGATCAACGTGCGCGAATTCTGGTCTGACGTGTATTACGGAGGAACGGCGACAGCACCGGGCACCATGTCTTTCGATTTCGACGAACTTGTCTTGTCGGACCAGCGAGTTGGTTGTGGCGGACGCGGCTCGGGGTTTCGAGACACGTCCGACAGCGTTCACGAGACCAACATCGACAAGCTTGCCTTTGCAGGGATTACAAAAGGTTGCAACCCGCCCGATAACTCGCGATTCTGCCCCAAGGACTCGGTCACCCGCGGCCAGATGGCAGCGTTTCTCGACCGGGCTCTCAACCTAGAACCAACAACGATTGATTTCTTTGATGATGACTCAGACTCCATTTTCGAGGCGAACATCAACCGCCTCGCAGCGTCTGGCATCACGCGCGGCTGTAGAGACCGAACCTACTGCCCGGAGAGGCCTGTTACCCGCGGAGAAATGGCGGCGTTTCTTGCTCGCGGTCTATCGCTACCGTCCGGTGGAGTCGACCTCTTCACGGACGACGACGACTCGATCTTCGCCGGATCCATCGATCGTCTGGCGTCGGCCGGGATCACGGCTGGTTGTAACCCGCCGGCCAACGACCAGTTCTGCCCTGACGATTTCGTGACACGCGGTCAGATGGCCTCGTTCCTCTCAAGGGCACTCGCTCTCGCTGACCCTCCACCGCCTCCGCCGGGGTACACCGCCCCAACAGTCCCCAACGGATACGACGCCGTAGTGCCTCTCGGGTGGTCCATTCAAAGTGTCATCGACCAACAGCCCCCGGGCGCCACAATCCTCGTACGTAGCGGTACGTACCTGCGTCAGGAAATCCGTCCCAAAGCGGGCCAAACGATCGACGGAGAACCGGGCGCCAAGCTCGACGGTATGTGGGACTACAGCTATGCATTCACCGACATAGATAACCCGGTTAACGGCGTCACCATCAGCGGATTTGAGGTCACGCGGTACAACTCCGTAGCCGGGACCGGCGCAATCCACGGCGCCGGCGACAACTGGACCGTATCGAACTGCATCGTGCATGACAACAAATACGCGGGTGTGACGGTGTCGGATGGTGGAACGATCTCGGACTGCACCATCTATGACCACGGCTACGACGCGATCCTCATCACAAACGTGTCCAACGTCACGATCGCAAACAACGAGATCTACCAGAACGGCGACCGCAGCAAGTTCTACGGCGCGGTGAGGCTTCAAAACACGACCAACGTTGTGATATCAGGAAACAACATACACGACAACGACGCCCGTGGTATCTGGGGCGACTTGGACAACCTGAACACGGTGTACTCGCAAAACACCATCACCAACAACTGGCGCGGCGCCATCTATCACAAATTTTCCTACGACGTGACCATCAAGGACAACGTGCTGACATCGAACGCCACCCAGCAGCCAGACACCATCCTTAATGCTGCAATAGTCGTCCGTGGTCCCAACGCCACCATTTTCGGAAACACCGTTCAATACAACCGCAACGGCATCATCATCTACGGCCAGGGTCTGGATTCCACGTACGGAAAGTACGGTGTGCTTACTGCGACTGGCGCATCGGTCGACAACAACGCTGTGACCGACTCTGGCAAGAGCGGAACGACAACCAACGGCACAAACATCAGCATTGGCGTGTTCGACGACAACAACTACGTCTATCCAGACGCTTCGACAGACTGGTTCGTCTACCTCAGCGGTTCAGGGCGCACATGGGCCGAGTGGCAGGCCGAGGGATCTGACCCGAACGGCACGTTCACCGTCTCCCCGTGAGCCGGCGGGCCGCTGCCAATGGCGAACCACAACACTGAAGAGGGCGGGCCCTTGCGGGTCCGCCCTCTTCAGTGTTGTGGAGGTGGGGGGAGTCGAACCCCCGTCCTATGAGGTTTCAGCGCCGGCATCTCCGAGCGCAGCCAACAGCGAGCGTTTCGGAAACATGGGACCGCCGTCGGCAAAGTATTCCCTCGTTCCTAGTCAGAATTAGTCTTGAGCTCCCAGTCCTAACCCCTGAGTGCAGCATCCCGTATTGCGTTACCCGGGACCGGCGAGACGGGAACCCTCCGGGCGGATAGACCGCTTAGTTAGGCGGCCAGTGCCAGATTGTCGTCGGCACGTATTTGTTTACCGGCTTTTAACGAGGACTCCGGTGTACCTCGGCTCGCTTCCGACACATCAACTCTCACAGTCGAAACCGTGTCACCCCCAACAGGGGTACAACACCATCGGTGTGCGGTTCTAGTGTACCAGTCGGCTCAACGAACGTCTCGGTTGAGCGTATCTGCTTGCCGTTCTACCCGTCGCGTTGACGGCGTACAGCGCGATCCATCTCGCGTTTCTCCTCGCGTGTACGGATCGCCTGACGTTTGTCGTAGTTCCGACGGCCTTTTACCAACGCTAGTTCGATCTTGACCCGGTTGTTTTTGAAGTAAACCTTAAGCGGCACGAGAGTGAGGCCCTGCTCCTTGATGCGCCCGGAAAGTCGATCAATTTCGCGCCGGTGCATCAGTAGCTTGCGTCGCCGCTCGGCTTCGTGGCCACCTTCCCTGGCGAACAAGTACGGTGCGATGTGCATGTTCTCCAACCACACCTCGTTCTCGCTGATCTCCGCATAGGCGTCCTTGATGACCACCTCGGCGGCGCGCAGTGATTTCACCTCTGACCCGGTCAAAACTACGCCGCATTCCCAAGTGTCGAGTATGTCGTAGTCGTGGCGGGCGCGACGATTCGTCGCGACCGTGACATCAGATCCACTGCTCTTAGCCATCCCGTTTACAAGTATGGGGCTGGGTTGACGGGGTTGCCGTTCAGCCGCACCTCGAAATGCAGGTGCGGTCCGGTCGACAGCCCCGATGAACCAACAAACCCGATGACGTCGCCAGCTTTGACGTCTTGGCCCACCGAGACGTTGACACCCTTCTGGTGGGCGTACAGGGTCGTCATGCCACCAGCGTGGACGATAATGACGGTGTTCCCGTAACCGCCGTTCCACCCGGCGAGAATGACCCTGCCGCCCGCAGCCGCTCTGATGTTGGTACCACTTGCACCGGCCAGGTCGATCCCTGTATGCATCCGTACTGTCCCCAGAATTGGGTGTACACGCGGCCCGAATGGCGATGTGACACGTCCCGAAACGGGACGAAGCAGCACTCCCGGAGTCGTGCCACTCGGATTGTTGTTCTCACGAATCAGCGCCTTGATCCGATCCTGGTCTTCATCCAGGACTTCCAGCGCGTTCTCGAAATGGACTATCTCGTCGTCAAGTTTGGCAAGGATTGCTGCCTGTCGATCAAGTTCCGCCTTCTGGGCACCTTGTCGCAGCTCAACACGATCACGAATCTCGACAAGTCGAGCCTCGGTGTCGGCGAGTCGTTTGACAAGGTCGGCTTGCTTGTCCTCGGCGACGTCGATGAGTTCTTGCTGGCGATCCTCTTGCTGCTCGAGAGTTTCGAGCCGAACGAACAGCACGTCGTTGGTGTTGGAGGCCCGGATGAGATATTCACCCCGTACCATGACGTCCGTCACACTTGCCGCGTCCATAAAGAAGACCGGCGACTCGACAGCGCCGTTGATGTACTCGCGTCTTGCAAGATCGATGGCGGCAGCTCGATTGGCGGCCTTCTCAACGCCCATCACCTCGAGGCGACGGTACGAGACGTCGAGCTTTTTCCTCAGCGTGTCCAGGGTCGCCAGGTTGTCGTCGAGATCGACGGTAGCCGCAAGTAGTTCCGCCTCTGAGGAGTCGAGTTGGTCGTTGATGTCATGAAGAATCTCGTGTGTCGCAAGGATCTCCTGCGCCAACTCGCTGCGGGCGCCGTCAGCACCTTCGATCTGCTCTGCAAGTTCGCGCATCCGACGCTGGACGTCGTCGAGTTCGCCCTCAAGACCGTGGGCCCCGGCGAAACCAGGCACAGCCAGTACGAGTCCGGCGACGAGCAACCACAAGACGCTCCTCTTCACGAGCGGACCCGACAACAATCTGCACCCATCACACCGCTGACCAGGTTTCGGTGCAAGGCCACTACAGCTTGATCCCTCGGTGCAGAACCAGACTTAGGCTGGAACCGACGAATCCGACGACTGCACCGAAGACAACTATCAACACCGACCACTGCGACAAAAACGCATTGCCGACGTCAATCGAAATGAGATTTGGAATTTCGGCTCTGAGCGCGGTTCGGTACAGCGCTAACACGAACCCCACAGAGAACAAGCCTCCCAAGGTCCCCTCAACAACCCCTTCGATGATAAACGGGGTCCGAACGAACCACCGGCTAGCACCAACTAATTGCATTATTTCGATTTCGTCCCGCCGCGCGTAGATCGCCATGTGGATGGTGTTCGCAATAAGCGCTATCGCAGCAATTCCGAGCGCGGTCGCAAGCACGAGCGAGAATGTTTGCAGGGCCGTACGCAGTGAAATTAGGCGCTCCACCGCGTCGTCGGCGGACCGCACCTTGTCGACGCCCGGTAGACCCTGGAGTTGGGCGGCTACACCTTCGACGTCCTCAAGGTCAGACGGAGCAATCCGCAATGACGCAGGGATAAAGGATGGGTTTTCCTCAAGCAGACGCAGCCGGGCCGGATCGCTAGCAAACAGTCGGCGGGCCTCTTCGATCGCCTGCGGTTTGGAGAAGAAGTTGACGTTCTCGACCCCGTCCCACGATGACACTTCTGCTACAAGACCCGCCGGATCGACAACGTCGTCCCGCAGGTATGCGATGACCCTCACATCCTCCTGCCACTCCTGGAGGGTGACTTCTGCGATCTGACCGAAAATGATCGATCCGAACGTGAGGAACAGAGAGATAAACACCGCAAGAACAGCGCCAAGCACGACCACAAGATTCCTCGAAATGTTCCGGAACGCCTCCGAAAGCATGTAGGACACCCGTCTCATGTCGTCTCCTTGTCAGGTTCTCCGGTTTCGGCGCCAACCTCGGGCGACTCGTGGTCCTCGCTCGGCACGACTTCTTCAGTCGACTTCTTGTCGGTCTCGTCAGTTTTATCGGTCGACCTGTTGTCGATTTCGGCGCCGGCACCCGAATCCTCCGTTTCTTGCCCGTCTCCGCCAATGCCGAAACCCGGCTCGGCCGGAAATGGCACAGCAGCCTCACCCGAAGGGGACTTTGAGACTTTACGCAGCCTCACCTGCTGGTACGCACCCGCGTCTTGGTCGCGAACGATTCGCCCGCGATCGAGTTGCACGACACGCCGGCGCATGGCATCAACGATGGCGTGATCGTGAGTGGCCATGACGACCGTTGTCCCGGTGCGGTTGATTCTGTCGAGGATTCTCATGATGCCCACAGATGTCGCTGGATCGAGGTTGCCGGTTGGCTCGTCTGCAAGCAAGATCAGTGGGCGATTTACAACGGCTCGCGCCACCGACACACGCTGCTGTTCACCACCGGAAAGCTGTTTCGGATAGCGATCCGACTTTGCAGACAGACCGACAAGCTTCAGCACCTGGGGGACTTGGGTGTTGATCACATGGCGCGGCCGCCCGGTGGCTTCCAACGCGAACGCCACATTCTCGTACACTGTCTTGTTTTGCAGAAGTTTGAAATCCTGAAACACGGTTCCGATCGACCGGCGCAGCGGAGGAATTTTCCACTGCGGCAGCTCGGACGCATGTTTACCAGCCACCCAAATATCGCCGCTCGTTGGTTTCTCCTCGCGCATCATCAGACGCAGCATCGTGGACTTTCCCGAACCCGACGCACCGACAAGGAATACAAAATCGCCCTTCGCCACATCAAGGCTGACGTCCTTGAGCGCAACGACACCACCATCATAAATCTTGGTGACATTCTGGACGCGAATCATGTACTTCCTGTCTCGTCTCGGGGACCCGCAGCGCACGCGACTGCATTGACCTGGTGTGGCGGTGTTGCCACAGATAAGAATGGTACCGACGACGCACGATTAGGCCAACTAATCAACTGTGACCTCTAATCAACTGTGACCTCGATCGTCGACGTTTCGTGTTCCTCACGCCGCCATTGCAGGTAGGCGTCGATGAACCCATCTAGGTCACCGTCGAGTACACCTTGCACGTTGCCGATTTCATAGTTCGACCGGAGATCCTTGACCATCTGGTACGGCTGCATCACATACGATCGAATCTGACGCCCCCAACCGGCCTCGACCTTCTCGCCACGGACAGCTTCTATTTCCTCCAACTGCAGTTGGCGCGAATGTTCAGCCAGTCGTGATGCAAGGATCTGCATTGCGCGGTTCCTATTTTGGAGCTGCGATCGCTGATTTTGGCAAGCGACCACGATGCCGGTGGGTAGATGTGTGATCCGCACTGCGGAGTCCGACGTGTTGACATGCTGCCCACCGGCGCCCTGAGAGCGATAGGTATCAATCCGCAGATCGTCCTGGTTGATCTCTACCTCGCCAATCTCGATCTCAGGGACGACGTCGACACCTGCGAAACTCGTGTGGCGCCTCGCCTGCGAATCAAACGGAGATATGCGCACCAACCTGTGTGTGCCGCGCTCGCTCTCAAACGTCCCGTACGCGTGGTCGCCGCGAATGGTGATCGTCGCGGACTTGATACCGGCCTCGTCACCAGACTGGATCTCGTCGATGACAAAGTCCAGCGGACTCCGTTCAAGGTAACGAACGTACATGCGCAGGAGAATCTCGGCCCAGTCCTGGGCGTCGACGCCTCCGGCGCCAGCGTGCACGCTCACGATGGCGGCACGGTCGTCGTACTCTCCGAAAAACAGCGTCTCGCGTTCAAGAGCATCCACCACCGTGCTCAGTGCGCCAAGCTCCTCAACGAGCTCGGCCTCAGATTCAACATCTCCCTCTTCCAGCGCGATCTCGAGAAGAATCTCGGTGTCGTCGAGTGATTCTGTGAGGCCCCCAACGCGATCGATCACACTGCCAAAGCGAGCCAGCTTCTGAGTGATCGCACGGGCACGGACGTCGTCTTTCCAAAGGTCGGGCGCCGCAGCAAGTTCGCGTAAATGAACTAGCTCGGCTTCCTTGCCAGGAACGTCAAAGGAACCTCCTGGCGTTATCGAGCCGGGTGCGGAGTTGCTGGATGAGGCGGAGAGGATCGCTGTTGTTCATAGTGCGCCCGATGCTACACGGACAAGCGGGCACAACCGCGCCGAAGGGTTACTGGCTGGCGCCCGGCTTACCGTGACAGTATTTGAATTTCTTACCCGATCCGCAATGACATGGCTCATTGCGACCGATCTTCTGCTTGACGCGAACGGTCGGATGTTTTGCAACAGGTCCCGACGTCTGGACGTTTTTCGGACGTTCGGGCTGCTTGCGCTGCTCGACTTTGACGTGAAAGACGTACCGAATTCCGTCCCGCTTTACGGAGTCAACAAGATCCGAAAAGGCGTCGTACCCCTCCCTCTGGTACTCGACCAGCGGATCACGTTGCGCGAGCGCCCGCAGACCGATACCCGAACGCAGATAGTCCATTGCTGCGAGGTGATCTCGCCATTTGTTGTCGATAACCGTCAAAATCACCGACCGTTCAAGCTGTCGGAGTAGGTCGGTTCCCAGTTCGGCTTCGCGGGCCACGTACGCCTTGGCGGCTTCGTTGAGGAACGCCTCGACCACCTCATCCTCGGTGATCGTATCCGCATCTGCAAACGAGGCTCGAGTCAACGTTGATGGGTAGACCTGGGCCATGGCGTGCTCAAGCTCATCCCAGTCCCATTCATGTGGATCAACGTTCTCGATCACGGCGAGAACTTCGTTTTCGACAACCTCATCGCGCCAAGTCTCGACAAGCGAGCTGGTGTCGTCATCCTGGAGAACCTGGTTGCGCCATTGATAAATGATCTTGCGCTGCGTGTTCATCACTTCGTCGTACTTCAGTACGTCCTTGCGAATCTCAAAGTTCTGCGACTCGACTTGGGTCTGGGCACGTTCGATCGCCTTTGACACCATCCCAGCCTCGATCGGCACGTCGCGGGGAATCTTGAGTCGCGCCATGATCGATGCAACACGGTCGTTGGCGAAGCGGCGCATGAGATCGTCCTGGAGAGACAAGTAGAACCGTGACTCACCAACGTCACCTTGACGGCCGGAACGCCCGCGGAGCTGATTGTCGATGCGGCGCGAGTCGTGTCTCTCGGTTCCTAAAACGTACAACCCCCCGGCATTTAGCACGACTGACTTCGCCGCGGCGGTCTCGACAGTGAACTTCTTCGTAGCCTCCGCGAGCACCGCAGAATATTCTTGCGCATCGGGCAGGATGTCGAGCTTGCGCATTTCCTGCTCGGCAAGCGCTTCGGGGTTGCCGCCGAGCATGATGTCGACCCCACGCCCAGCCATGTTCGTCGCAACAGTGACCGCACCCGGTTGCCCGGCCTGTGCAACGATTACGCTCTCGTTGGCGTGCTGTTTGGCGTTAAGTACCTCGTGTTTCACGCCGCGCCGGCTGAGCAGGCCCGACAAGAGCTCGGACTTCTCGATCGAAATCGTGCCGACGAGTATGGGCTGCAGGTCCTCGTGACGTTCTACGATGTCATCGACGAGCGCGTCGAACTTCGCTTCCTCATCGATGTACACCAAATCTGGTTGATCGGCGCGGGCGATGTCCTCGTTGGTGGGAACCACAATGACGTCGAGACCGTAGATCTCCTTGAACTCGCCCTCTTCGGTGACAGCCGTCCCGGTCATGCCACACAGTTTTTCATACATCCGGAAGTAGTTCTGCAACGTGATCGTGGCGAGGGTCTGGTTCTCCTCTTTGATGCGAACGCCTTCTTTGGCTTCAATCGCCTGATGCTGCCCCTCCGAATACCGACGCCCGTCGAGCACGCGGCCGGTAAACTCGTCGACAATCTTCACTTCTCCGTTGTTGATCAGGTAGTCGACGTCACGCTCGTAAAGTTCCTTCGCTTTTAGCGCGACATCGAGATGTTGAATCATGTCGACGTTGGCGTGGTCGTACATGTTTTCGATCCCGAGGATCTCTTCGACCCGATACACTCCCTGTTCGGTGGTGATGACAAGCCGCTTCTTTTCATCGACCTCGTAGTCATCGTCGCGACGCAACCGCTGAACGATGCGAGCGAACTCCTTGTACCACTTGCCTGATTCACCGACGATCCCTGAGATGATGAGCGGCGTGCGGGCCTCGTCGATGAGGATCGAATCGACCTCGTCGATGATGGCGTAGGCATGACCTTGCTGCACCATGTTCTGGGGGCGCATTGCCATGTTGTCGCGCAGATAGTCGAAACCGAACTCGTTGTTGGTCCCGTACGTGATGTCTGCTTCGTACTCGGGGCGGCGCTCCTCCGGCGTCATGGATGACTGGATCAAGCCCACACTCAGGCCGAGGAACTTGTGGATACGACCCATCCACTGCGCGTCGCGTGACGCTAGGTAGTCGTTGACTGTCACGATATGGACACCGTCACCGGTCAGCCCGTTGAGATACGCCGGCATCGTGCCGACCAAGGTCTTTCCTTCGCCGGTACGCATCTCGGCGATCATGCCGCGGTTCAAGGCTCCGGCACCAATGACCTGGACGTCGTAGTGGCGTTGACCGAGCACCCGGATCGCGGCCTCACGCACGACTGCAAACGCCTCTACCTCGAGGTCATCCACCGATTCACCGACCTCCAGACGCTTGCGGAACTCATCTGTCTTGGCGCGCAACTCTTCGTCGGTGAGATCAACAACGCCGGCTTCGACAGCGTTCACGGCGTCGACAAGTTCAAGAAGCTCTTTGAGATGCTTACCTTCGCCAAAATGCAGGACTTTTCTAAAGATCGACATAGGAAAACAAGTCTAGAAGACCGCTGGTTGTTACCGGCGGTATCTCGCAACCGGACTTGTGACTCGGCAACGCGGCGCAGGGGATCCACCGATCACGATCACCGAGATGAATTGGTCGTTGCGCTGGCGCGTCATTGCGCGGGAGCCTCGTTTGAACGGGCGATGATTTCAAGAAGAGCGACCGGGTCGAAATCGGTCTGCTGTGGCAGCAACTGTAACGCCACCTCTTCAATGCCGATTAACAGTGGCTCCGGCGAGACTTTGAAGCCGGCCCGGTCCTGCACAACGAAAGTCGCAAGCGGAACGTCCGGTTCGATCGCACGCTCGGCAACGACCACTGTCTCACCTGTTTTGAGACGCAGGATCGATCCCGGCGGGAAAACTCCCATCATCGATATGAAGACCTTCACGACATCGGGATCGTACGAAGACCCGGCCGCGCCGAGCACAACGTCGAGAGCACGGGCGGGTGTTTCCGCCCGGCGGTATGAACGACGAGTAGTGACTGCGTCGTAGGTGTCGACAACTGCAACGATCCGCGAAAATATGTGCGGTCTGCGACGACGCTGATATTTCGGGTAACCCTTGCCATCAAAACGTGCGTGATGTTCGAGCGCGACGGTTGCGGCGATTTCGTGACCCTCGCCCCCAGCCGCCAGAATCGCCAACGCACCTTCCTGGGGGTGCAGTTGGATCTCCTTCCACTGGCCGTCGTCGAGACGCCCCGGGTAATTCAGAGTCGCAGCCGAGACAGCAACTTTGCCAATGTCGTGCAACACAGCACCGACACCGACCGGAATCAGACTTTCCTTGTCGACGCCAATCATGCGCCCGGTCGCCAGAGCAAGGATGCAAGTGTTGACAGAGTGAAAAAACGTGTATTCATCATGACTCTTCACAGTCGACAGCAACAGCGATGCGCTAGCATGCGAAACAGCGTGTTCAAAGAGTCCCTCGACGGCATCGAAGACCGATGACAGCTCGATCGATCCCTGGCTCGCCATCGACGTCGTCACGCTGCGCAGAGCGTCTATGCCATCCGTGTACGCCCTCCGCACCGAAGTCGTCGCCGAGTCCTCCGGCTCAAGACCGACGAGCGAGTAGTCGTTGAGTCGCACTGTTCCGTCCGCCGGCAGGTCGTCGGAGGATCCCCCGACGAAGGCCGCAAGATCTTCAAGGTCGTCCAACGAAAGCGGCGACTCAAGTGTAATGGAGTCGATGCCACGCGCCTGCATGTCACGCAAAAGGACGTGGTACTCCAAGGACGTGTGCGGCAAAACAACCCTGTCGAAGTAGAACGCTGAGTCGAAGATCGCTAGGTCGACGCGACCAGCGCCCCCCAGCAAATCGAGCGCAGCAACCTCGACGGATCTGCTCGCTTCGACAGTGAGGGGATGCGCTGCCGGGTACAGACTGAGCTGACGCATCAACCTGCGAAGCGACCTTAGAAACAGACCAACGTTCTTTTCGCTCACGAGACCTCAAGACTTTCGCGTGCAGCATGTTTGAGCGCACGGACCTGGCTGCTAAAGCTGAACCGTTTCGCCGCAAGGCGGCGCAGCGAATCGCGAGCAACATCGGTGTTGAAGGTTCCGAGAATTTTGATGAGTTGAATCGCGACTTCTTGTTTGACCCGTTGTCTAGCAAGCTCATCGACGAGAAGTCCGTCGAGGTTTGGTGCATCGCTGGAACGCAAAAGGGAAACCGCGGTCTGACGAACACGCTCGTTGTCGTCCGCCAGACTTCTAATCAAGATCGGCGCAGCCCCGGACCGCATCAACCGCACAAGGCTGCGCAGCACTTCGACACGCACGCGGTGCTCGTCGTGGGCTAACAATCGTCGCAGCCCGGGAACGGCGGCGTCACGGTCCGTTTTACCGAGCACGATCGCCAGATTACGGATGACATACCAGGGTTGGTTGACAAGATAATCATCGAGCACTCGCGGATTGCGGTTTGCGGCCGAAGCAAGCATCTCCGTTATTGCTCGGCGCACTTGGCCATCGTCCTCGACGGCGAGTTGACGAACCAACGGGTCGACGGCGGACACACCGAACTGCTCGAACAAATCAAGCGCCTCTTCGGTCGGACTCGAGCCGCCGTGTGTCGCGATCATTAGACGCAGCGTTTCGGGCGAAAGTATCTTGGCGACACCCTCATGAACTATCCCAGCGCGCTCTCTGGCGAATGGAGGATCAGCGAGTACTGCAGAGACATAAAGTTGGGCCTCATCCAAAGTACTGTCGCGAATCATCCTGACGACCCTTGCTCCCCACACCCGCACAACGCGATGAAAACGATCGTCGCGATATTCGCATTCGAGCAACGCTCGTAAGGTCGCCCTAGCCAGTTCACCGTAATCGAGAGCGATGCGCATCTCACTCTGAAGCGCGAGCAGGGTGTCAGCAACACCATCTTTCGACGCGTCAGCGACAACCGCGGAAACCCTGGCGGCAACCGCCATGCGTGCAGCCTCGACGTCTCTCGACGACTCGAGTCCTTCGAGGAGATCCGCGGGAGCGGCAGAGGAATCGAACGACGCCAATTCGGCGTACTTCAAGAGGAGACCTCGACCGCCCTCGCTCAAATCGGGAAGGAAGGCAGATAGTTCGGCTCCGGTGAACTGATCGAGGAATACCTGATGGCGCTCGTCTGAAAGACGTTCGAGTGCGCGTTCCATAACCTCCAGTTGAATCGCATGTGGTAGAAAAAAGAACGATTCGATGAAAGTGCGGAACCCCTTCCACACATCAACGTCGCCCTGCCGAAGGGTCGCAATCATCGCCTTCGGTCTCTCAGCAAGCGGCCACGCCGTCGCATGAAGCTCCTCGATTCCGCCAATGAACTCGCCAGCCGGATCATCCTTGCTCCCGAGAACCGCGGTGGCGACGTCGATAGGGTCTTCTCCACGTTGGGCAGCGGCGGCCGCGGGCACTGACAGCGTGGAATAAGCCCCGTCGTCGTGTTCTTCTTCGGATGCCGGATCGCCGTCTCCGTCAACGAAGGACAACAGACCTCTCTCGAAGACTTCGATACCTTCAATTCCAAGTCCGCGAACTACGGAATGCGCCCCGCCTTGGGAACGCACCTCATCGTCGTGGGTTGCAATCACCCCAAAAAAGTCGATGAGCGAAAGCGAAGTGACCGCCGGGTCGAATCTCAGGAACTCAACGTCGTGAACGAACAGCTCGCGAGCAAGACGTTCAGCTCCTTCACGCGTCGGTGTGGGCTCGCCATCTTCGTTGAGAAAGGTGCCGGGCCCTATGCCTATGGTGAACGGGGTCTCAAGCGCCTGCAAGACGTCAAGGGCACGGGCAAAAGCTGGCTGTTCTCCCGGGTTCGGATAAAGCGAATACGTAGTCCACGCAGTGCCTACCGCGTCAAGAATGGCCCTGAGTTGATCATCGGGAGATTCTGTTTCGGAAGCCCACGCCATGGCTCAGCCGATCGAAATGAGGTTCTCACGTACTGCATACAGCACCGCTTCATTGCGCGAATGCAGGCCGAGCTTGTCGAGAATGTTCCGAATGTGGTTCTTGACGGTGTTTTCGGAAATAAAGAGCGCTTCGCCGATCGACCGCGAAGTCATCCCGTGAGCAACCAAGCCGAGGACCTCTATTTCCCGGCCTGTCAGCTTCGGCTTGCGGGCCTGTAGAAGTTCCTGATGCCGCAGCAATTGCCGGCACACATCGAACAGTTTCCCGGCCATGCGAGACGAAATCACGGCCCCTCCCCCGACAACGCGTTCGATTGACTCGACGAGCTGATCGAACGGAGTGTCCTTGACAATGTAGCCCCGAGCTCCACTCTTGAGAGCGGAGAGCATGTCCTCTTCACTTTCAGACCCGGTGAGCAGAATTACCTGACAGTTTGGCGCTACTGCGGCGATCTTCTCCACAGCTTCAAGACCGGAAACTCCGGGCATCAGCACATCGAGCAGCACGATGTCCGGTTGTAACCGCTCGGCGCCCGCAACGGATCCCTCGGCCGTGTCGGCCTCGCCAACCACGTCAAAGCCGGCTCCTCGCAGCGCAGAAGTCAGACCAGCTCTGAACAGGGGTACGTCGTCAACGACGAGCAGTTTTATCATGTCGGCTCAATCAGTCCTAGCGTTCCATCTCGGCGGTGATACAACACACAGTGGTTGCCCGTGTTGGCGTCCAAGAAGAAGAAGAAGGCATGGCCCAACATCTCCATCTGCAACACCGCTTCGTCAACCGACATCGGTCGCATCTCGAACCGCTTCGTCCTCACGACTCGCGGCCCTGCGTCAAACTCATCATCGGATGGAGCTGTAGGAGTATTGAGATGTTTCTTTTCGGCGTTTCGGGACCGCTGCATCAGCCGTTCCTTCAAACGTCGAAGCTGCCGTTCAAACTTGTTCAACGCGATGTCGAGCGCCGCGATGTCATCAGATGCGCTCGACTCAACACGAACCGTGTGGCCAGCCTGGTGGGTCGTGATTTCAACCCGAAACTTCTCGTCGACGAGGCGCGGGTTGTGCTCCTCAGTGAACTCGACATCTGCTGAGGATCCCCCGGCATCGAAGATTCGGCCAGCATGCCGCACCTTTTCCTCGGCAATCTGACGAACGTGTTCTGAAACGCGCATGTTGCTGCCATGGACTCGAACCTTCACCTGGACTCCTCTCGGACGACACGGAACGCGCAACACCGCGGTGCGAACGTTTGGGACACGCAACTTGGAGAGGCAGCATCGACGCAGACCCCCTGCTCCTGCACGATTGCGGGTTCAGCCACGCAGCCTCCTTCATAGGTCGTCAGTTTGGCGACCTCTCGCAGTAGTGATTTTAGCCGAAGACGTCACCAATAGCGCTCCGACGATTCGATCAACGCCATCAGCCAATGCAGCGGCCCGGAGTGCAGCGTCGATGGTCCGTCCTGTCGTTATGACATCATCGACAACGACCGATCCAGGTGGCACGGATCTGACCGTGCGAAATACCGCACCACCGCGCTCTACAAGAAGACCACGCGCGTGACTCGGCCACCAGAGACTAGGAGCGAAACTGCGCACCACCGGCAAACCGGTTGTCAACGCAACCGCAAGCGCTAGTTCGAGCGCCGGGTCGACCCCGTAACGCAGACGACGGACCGAGGATCGCGGGATCGGGATCAGCGCGTTCGTCCCCTCCGGAAGCACGGCAGCCATCGGTCGCGCAAGAAGTGTGGCGACGCTGACAATGCCTTGATATTTCAGCCGGTGGACCAAAGTCCGTGCAGCCCCCTCATGACGAAATGCCGCAACGGCCCGGATGCCTCGCGGCGTCAATCTGTCGGCAGCAGGCGACAGAGTCGAGCGACAGGCGACACACAGCGGGCCAGCGCCCCAGAGCCCGCAGGCAGCGCAAACAGGAATCGTCGTCACAGTTTCAGCCTACGGGACACGGCGCGTCGCAACCAGGTGCCCGAAGGCGCCATTCGTAGAAGCAGAAACGTCGCGACGACCGTCCTGATGCCGAGATCGAGCCGCACTAGCCCCATCGACAGTGGAAGAAACATCACCCATCGTGGTTGAAAGTACTACCCATTGTGGTCTATGGTGGCTGCAGGCTGATGAAAGGAAGGCATTGTGACGTTCGACGTTGCGGCGACACGCGAGAGAAACCGGCAGCGGAGGTTGGCGCGCCTCGTTGCCATACTCACCCCGCTGGCAGTGTGGGTATGGGTGCGTCAAATGGTCCAACACGACCCGATCAGTCCGGGTGTCCCCGACCTCGGACCGGACGCGATCCTGTGGGTTCCAGCGGTCGCAATCGTGTTGGTGCTCGGCCTCGTCGTGATTCTCCCGATGAAGGGGAACGGCAAATCACCTCACACGATCTACATGCCCGAACAGATCGATGTTGGATTTGGTGACGTGAAGGGCCTTGGGAGCGTCAGTACTGAAGTCCAGCACACGCTCGAGGTGTTCCTCAACCACAAGCGGTTTCGTGAAGAGATGGGCGGCAATCCGCGTCGCGGCGTCCTGTTTGAGGGGCCACCGGGCACCGGGAAGACCCACGTAGCCAAGGCGCTGGCGCGCGAAGCTGGGGTTCCGTTTCTTTATGTGTCCGCGACGGCGTTTCAATCTATGTGGTACGGCGCAACCGCCCGCAAGATCCGCAGCTATTTCCGCGAACTTCGCAAGGCAGCACGTGAACATGGGGGTGCGATTGGATTCATTGAGGAGATCGATGCGATCGGACTCAAGCGCGGAGCCATGGAGGGGTCGGTGGCACCGGTAGGTACACATGCGGCCACAGTCAATCACAACGCCATGTCATCAGGCACCGGTGGCGTGGTTAACGAGCTTTTGATCCAAATGCAATCGTTCGACGAGCCAACGCGACGCAATCGTATTCGCAATTGGTTTGTGCGCCGCGCTAACGGGTACCTCCCCGCACACCGGCAGCTCAAGGCGGCTTCGCCTGAGTTCGCCAACGTGCTGCTCATCGGTGCAACCAACCGGGCGGATTCGCTCGATCCGGCGCTGCTGCGTCCCGGCCGGTTCGATCGCATTCTTCACTTCGGCTTGCCAAACCAACTTGATCGGATCGAGTTGGCTGAGTACTTCATGTCGTCGCGGTCACATGTGAAAGGTCTCGATGCCCCGAATCGTATCAAAGCAATCGCGGCCCGTACTATGGGATACAGTCCAGCCGCGTTGGAGCGGCTCTTTGACGAGGCCCTGCTCGTTGCGCTACGAAACGGTGAAAAGGAGTTCTCCGAGAACGATCTACATCAGGCGCAGATGGAAGTCGAAATCGGTCTTCCCAGTCCGACGCTCTACACAACGGCCGACCGCTTGACGATTGCTACCCACGAGTCCGGGCATGCAGTGATGGCCTACCTCGTTGGCAAGAATCGAGAACTCGACGTGCTGTCAATTATCAAACGGAAAGACAGTTTGGGACTACTGAGCCACCGTGACATCGAAGAGCGACACGGAAACTCGCGGTCCGAGATCGTTGCAAGTATCCAGATTTCCCTCGGTGGTATGGTGGCTGAGGAGGAAATGATCGGCGAATCCGGAACCGGCCCATCCGCTGACTTGAAGGCCGCAACCGCAACAGCGTGCATGATGGTCGGATCGTACGGCATGGGTGACTCGCTCACCTCGTTCCTCGCCGTCCCAGATACGCCGTTCGACGCATCGCTTGTAGGTCGGGTACTCGGCAATCCTGGCGCCAAGGCCGAAGTGGAGGCAATCCTTCTGTCGGCGAAAGAGCAGACCACCAAACTCATTCGAGAGCACAGCTACATGGTCGAAGCGCTACGCGACGCACTCCTCGAGCGCGAGGAACTCATAGGCAACGAAATTCTCGAGGTACTTCGGGACGCCGAAACGCTCGCTTTGCGGTCCGGTCGAGCAGTGGTCGATCTCACCGCGAACGGCGCTGATGTATCCGCCCCACCCAGAGAGATCGACCTGTACCAATCACCGGAACCAAACGACGTGCCCTTGTAGGTCGGCGACTTAGTGCCCGGCGGCGAGGAAACTCGCCGCCGGTCGTTCGCAATGTGTGGCCGCAGAAGCCGCTATCCGTCCGACGGGGTAGCTTCGTCGACCAGCATCACCGGAATCCCATCGCGTACGGGGTACGCCAAACCGCACGCTGCACACACCAAGCACGAGGTCTTCTCGTCCTCGTTCAGATCTCCGGAACACGCAGGGCATTGCATCACTGCAAGTAGCTCGGGGGCAATGAGCGACATCTTGTCAGGCCTCCTCTAGGAAAATCTTGCTGACCTGTGCAACAAGCTCAGCCACGTCCCCGGCGGTTGGCGCCTCAGCGTTGAGACGCAACACCGGTTCGGTGTTCGACGGACGAAGGTTAAACCAAGATTCACCGAAGTCGACCGTCAGTCCGTCGAGTCGGTCCTGATTTGCGTGCTCATAAGCAAGCGAAACAGCTTCGATCGCCGCCTGCTTGTCGGCGACGTCAAAATTGATCTCGCCAGAAGGAGCGTATGGCTCGTACTGTCTTCGGATCTCAGAGAGCGGCACACCAGCCTCCGACACAACTTGGAGCAGCACCAACATTGCAAGCATCCCAGAGTCGGCTCGATAGTTGTCCCTGAAGTAGTAGTGACCCGAGTGCTCCCCACCAAACACCGCATTTGACTCTTTCATCACTTCCTTGATGTACGAATGCCCGACCCGGGTCCGTATCGGCGTCCCTCCGGCCGAGACTACGGCCTCGGGTACAGCCTTTGAACAGATCAAGTTGTGCACGATCGACTCGCCAGGAAATCGGTCGAGGAACCAGGCCGCGATGATCGCGGTGGTTGTGCTCCCCGGCAGAGGAACGCGTTGGTCGTCAATAAAGAAGGCGCGGTCGGCATCGCCATCGAAAGCGACCCCGAGGTCGGGCCGTTCCTCCCCCATCAACGAAACCAGATCGACAAGGTTCTCTGGTCGCAACGGGTCGGGCGGGTGATTCGGAAAACTTCCATCCGGCGTGAGGTAGAGGCCGATGAGCTCGCTTTCGATACGCTGAAAAACACTGCGCAGCGCAACTCCGGCCATTCCGTTGCCACCGTCGGCCGCCACCCGTAAGGTTCGAAAGCGCGACTTGTCGACAATGGAAAAGAGGTGATCGACGTAGTCGTCGAGAATATTGACCTCGGTGACCGACCCGGTTGACGTCTTGTGGCTGGGTGGGTTCTGTGCGATGTCCTTGACGGTCATGAGTCCTGACTCCGCGCCGACCGGCGCGGCACCTGCGAGACACAGCTTGATCCCGTTCCACTCTCCGGTGTTGTGCGACGCCGTAATCATCAGACCAGGCATAGCGCAATGACCCGAGTAGAAGTACATCATGTCTGTGGCGATCTCGCCAAGGTCGTCAACATGAACCCCCTGGGATGTGATTCCTTCGACAACTCCATCTCGAATGTCCGGTGACGACACGCGACAGTCGCGACCGACCGCAATTCGATCAACATCAGCAAACTCTGCGAACGCTGCCCCTATCCGGCGGCCCATTTCGGCGTTGAGTTGGGCAGGAGCAAGGCCGCGGATGTCGTAGGCCTTAAAAATCGAGTCAAAGTGAGAAGTCGTGTCGGATTCCATGAGCACATTCTACGGCAGGCCCACCAAACGCATTGAACGCATTTCCGCCGCGAATCCGGCGCCGAGTACCATTGGACCATGACAGAACCGACCTCCGTCTTTTCGATAGTGATTCCCATCCATAACGAGGCTGACTTCCTCCCGACGGCGCTGCGGGCCCTGCGAAACGAACTCGCCGACCTCGGAGTGACCTATGACATCAATCTGGTGGAAAACGGTTCGACGGACGGGACGGCAGATGTCGCCAAGGCGGAATCGAACGACTTCCCGCAGATCCGTGTCTCACAACAGCCGGTCCCGGACTACGGCGCCGCAATGTTCGCCGGGTTTATGGAAGCGACTGGTGACTGGGTCGTGAACTTCGACATTGACTACACGTCTGGATCGTTCCTCAAACAAGTGTTGGCGGAGGGCGGTGACGCAGATGTGATTCTGGCTTCGAAGCGCGCACCTGGCTCAGACGACCGCCGCGGTCTCGTGCGCAAGCTCGCGACCCTCACGTTCAACATGGTCCTCAAAGTTTTGGTTGGGAGTTCGGTTTCTGACACACATGGCATCAAGGCGATCCGCCGCGACGTCATCCAAACTCTGGGTCCTCTGGTCATGTCTCGAACCGATCTTTTTGACACCGAACTAGTGGTTCGCGCCGGTCACGCCGGCTACCGCATCGTCGAGTTCCCGATCGTGGTCGAAGAACAGCGTGCGGCCCGCTCAAAACTCTGGAAGAGAGTTCCTCGCACTCTGAAAGGGATCTGGGCCATCCGCAAGAAACTCAAGAGCGAGGGCATTCTGTGATAAATCTCGGTGTGCCTGCTGCTAACCGCTGAGCGAAACGTCGTCCTCAGAATGGGGGGCGTCACCTGTTCGAAACACGAGGTCACGGTAGGTTGCGAACTTGGGTAGCAGGATGAGTCCCGAAGCGACGACAAGCGCAATGTTTTCGCCGATGCGAGTCAACTCGTATCGGTTTGCCGCCAAAAGCACAATCTGGTCCGTTATCAACAGTGCCACAGCGTTGACACCAAAGAACTTTGCAGACTCCTGCCACGACCCAGCGGCGGTATTCGCGCTAAAGGTCCACTTCCGATTCATCACGTAAGCAAGAGCGGTTCCCAGGATGAAGGACACGATGTTTGCGGGCCGAAGACCGAGTCCAAACTCGCGGAGGATGTTAAAAACGATGAAGTAGAACACCGTGTTTCCGACTCCAATGATGCCCATCTTGATGACCTGGCTCATGGATTGCCTGTTGAGGAAGGTAGCGATGTATCGCTTCACACGTTTTCAACTCCCGACTCAGCGCGACGACGGTAGCCGTGGACCCCAAGTCCGAAGAGAGTGAGCGCGGTGATTCCCATGCCTGCCTTTTCGGTTGGAGAACGCGAGAACCGAAGGACAACGTTCGCCTGCGTTGGGACCACAATCATGAGGCTCGGCGACGCCCGATACACCTCCGCGGCTCCCTCAACCGTCCAGTTGGGGAAAAACGAAACTTTGACGAGGTGCGGAACACCAACGCCGTCCGTGGTGAAACTCACGGTGTTGTCATCAATCAGTATGTTGGAGACGGTAACCGTCTTATCGATAGCCTGAGCGGACTCCCGTTCACCGACCTCCGTAACCCTTGTCCAGGACTCTGGACCGTCCTTCACCATCCATCTGTCGATGAGAGAGACGTCGTCGTACCATTCGAGCGACGCATCCACGAAGTTGTCCTCGCCGTCATAGACCACCGGTTCGTATACCGCAGGGACAACAAGTTGGGTCTCCTCAAGCTGGTAGATCGACCACGGAGGACTTTCGGCGAGTAGGGGTAGCTCCCGAATGTCCGCCTCTTGCTTGGCTTCGTCCGTCATTGCGATGTAGTAGTCGACGCCGTACAGCTTGAGATGCGCCAATCCGCGATCAAATTCAAAGTTGCGGTAGTTGAGACCACGCACCGGGTTCGAGGGGTGTCGTGATACCTCGGCAGCATTGAGGAAGTGGAATGGTGTCGTGAGGGACGATTCAAAATACAACCCCTCCATCGACGTGTGCCCGGGTGAAAAGTAGGGAAGCAGCATCAGGGCCATCGGGGTGCCATATTTCCCGAGTTCTTTGGAGTACGCCTCCCACATGATGCGACCCTCCGGGAGTTTGTCGACCTCCTCGAACAACGCCCTCAACTCTGGCCACGTCTCCTTGCCCTCAAACCCTGAGTAGTTCCAGGTCGCCCACCCGGGGACATCGTGGATGCCTGCAATCGTGATGTTGAAAAGCAAGAGAATTGCTACGGCGCCCGCGACGATTTCGTTTTCCGCACGGTCTTTGAACAAACGAGCGACGTGCATCGTGGCAAGACCGATCGCGATCCCCGCGAAGATAAACAATCCTACAAACCAGAAGGGCAAGAGGCGGGCGTTGTAAATCTTCGAGAGACCCCAGTCGGGCAGCCATACGTACCCGATCACCGAACCCACAACCATCGTGATGAGAACCGCAACGTTTTCACGTCGGTACACCGTCCACGCTACCCCCACCAGCCCAATCACAAAGATGGGGAAAAACTCGTTGGGGAGGGGCGTCGATGTGACACCCGTAAAGGAGCCGTCTCCGATGAGGCCCCGCACCGGACTCCAGTTCATGTCAGTGGTCATGCCAACAGCGGTTTGGAGCAGTGGCAACGCCCAGAACGCAACGATTCCGAACCCGATCGCCCATGAGATTGCGATCGGCTTAATCGCCTTTGCACGGAAAAACAGCGGCATCGTGACCAGGACAACGACGATCGTTGGCACAATGTGAGACATCGCTACCAGGGCCAGCACAATCCCCGCTTTTTTGGAAAATCTCCTCCCTTCAGCCTGGTCACGTATGACGATCCCTAGATACACAAGACTCAGGGACAGCGACCACGAGAACGAGAATTCGCCGGCAAGCGTCGACTTGATGTTCCCACCGAAGATCGAGAAGCTCTCCATGAACACATACATCGACCCCGTAAATCCAGCGATTCCCGCGACGACTCGGTGAAAGCCCATCGAACGAACAAGGAAGTAGGAAGCTGCCGGCATCGTCACGAGGCCGAGAATGGTGGCGAGTTTGAACGCAACGCCGTACGGGAGAATCGCGTTGAGGATGATCGTAAGGATCGCTGGAAGCGGAAAGTAGAAAAACAGCGCCGGGAACCCCGCGTACCAGTCCTGTGTCCAACCTTGTATCCGGAAATTGCCGATGAACGAATCTTGCAGAATCTGCGGAAGCAAGACGTGTGCACCCATGTCGCCACCGGTCGGGGTGTTTGCCACGAACAGCGCCGGGGACTGCATCCGGACATCGATAAACGGAAATCCTTCGACCGCGGTCACCGATGCCACGAAGCCAGCCATTATCAAGAAAATCAGCACCGTCGGAACCCCGATGGCAAGGAGCACAAACACCCGCTCGCGATTCACGCGCGGACGCGTTTGCACGACGGGGTGATCAAGAGAACTTTGCACGGTAGATAGGGTAGCGAGGATGTGGGGCTGCGCCCGGGTCAGGCTTTCTTGGGCACGTCAACGAGAGCGTTGAGGTCGAGCATTTCACCGTCGCGGAAGTACCAACGCGACTCGCAGACGTGACATGAGCAGAAATCCACCTCGGCGCCGTCAGGCAATGTGAGCTGAATCTGGATCACACTGTTCGCACCACAGGTTGTACACGTGAGCGTCGACGTCACGTCTCACACTCCTCCATCGGGTGCCGGTACTGTACTACGAACCTGTCCGTTTGAAGGAGATATCGGTGTCTCCGCCAGCGGCAGCATCAAGCACGAGCTCAGGCAACTCTTCAAGCTTGCCGAGGTATTTTGAACGTCGTTTGCCATCCTCGCGCCAATAGGCGTACCAGTACGGCCCGTGGGGACACTTCGTACAGTTCTGCTTACCGCACCGTACCGATTGGCTACGGACTTTGATTTCTGGAGTGTGAGCCCCGATCGGTACGCCGCGGACCTGGAGGCGAGCCTGCGCCAGCATCAGCAGTCTGCGTAGCTCCGGTTCCCCCATTTCCCGGACAGCTTCGAGCACTTCGCGATCGATCGGCACAAGGACCCGACTACCGCTTGAGGCCAGAAACAGCGAACAATCGCCTGCGATCAACCCTGCCCCAGCCGACCGGAGGCACAATTCGATCGGCGTGGCTCGAGCACATCAGATATCCGGCCCCGGGTGTCGGCATGTGCACGAGCGGTTCCACCCACACGGAACGTGCCCCATAGTCGTACCGCATAACGGCCACCGCAGGCTCGGAGCACCGGACGCATGTTGGGATCATCCAAGAAAGTTAGGCGCGTCTACGCGATACACCAAGGACCCTCCATGCGCTGATCAAATCCTACGAGTGCGTTTCGCTAACGAGATCGCATGATCTTGCTGCCCGCTCGAGACTTCGAATGC
This sequence comes from Acidobacteriota bacterium, assembly GCA_022562055.1. Taxonomy (NCBI): domain Bacteria; kingdom Pseudomonadati; phylum Acidobacteriota; species Acidobacteriota bacterium. Next base: position 26,680 of record JADFQA010000032.1, read on the forward strand.
TCCATCGCGACAGCCGACCGCCGCGCTGCCACACGACTCTTGCGTCTTTGTCGATCAGAAGTGTGAGCGGGACTGCGTCGATTCCGAGCGTGTCGAGCGTGCCCGATTCGAGTTCCCAGGTGATCTCCCTGAGAGGGATTGCGAGGGACCGCAGCACAGTAGCTACATCCTTGCACCGAGGGCACTCGGTCGACGAGAAGAGGACTACACCTGCGGGAAGTGCGGTGGTGTCGACTGTGACCGCACCAAGGGTCACGGTTCCGAAGCGGTTTGCTAGGAAGGTCGCTAAGACGACGGCAGCAACTACGAACAAGACGAAAATAAGTCGCGTGGCAGTGTCATCCATCGATGTCGACCCCGCTGATGAAAGCTATTCCGTCCTCGGTCTGTTGCGACCATCCCACGGTGATCGGCCGCGTCGCGTCTACCTGCCACCCTGCAATTGACAGATCGAACGGCATTGCTACGCGATCGATGCTGCCGCCAGGGAGGACGATCTTGCGTTGCACACCGCTCTGGATACCCAGGGGTGTGAGCAAGATCGTCGCAGGCATGTCACCAGCGTTCATCAACCACATCACCGACAGTCCGCTCGCATCGCTCGCCGGCCCGGGGACCAACCATGAGGTTGCTTCGTGAGGAAGCCCACTCACGGCCGCCAACGGTCCCGGCGCTGCATCCAAGGAGAAGTCCGTTGAGCCGCCCTCCTCGTCTTCGACACTCGAAGACGCGAGCGGTCCGGCGACGACCGCCGAGGCGATCGGTTCGCTGGCTCGGACCACAATCCCAAACGACTCGCCTTGAAAGTCAGTAAACGCTTCGCGCCGCGGTGTGAGTGGGTCGAGAACAAACCTTCGTACATCTTGAGCCGTACCGTCCCGTGTGAGAACGGTGACGGTGACGTCGACGGCTACGTCGCCGGTTGCTGCTAGGACGAGTTCGGTTTCGAGTTGTTCGTGAGACGCGACAGGAAAGAACCACTCATCAGCGGTCCCGGTCGCGGGCCATACGGCGGCGCCACCTTCAGTCGTGAGTAGACCGGAGGGAAAGACGGTTCCGTCGGTGGTCGTGATCTTGAGTATTAGGTCGTCGAGGTTTTGGGCGATCGCGGTGAAATCCACGTCCACCCATCCTCGCCCGGCAACCGGCAGCGAGTCGAAGTCAAGGAGCTCGAAGGCGCCGAACTCGCTCACGGCCGAAATCGATACGAATGCGGTGTCAGGGAACGGGTTGTAGAGGCGTATCCCAAACCGTCGGCCGGCACGCGTTGTACCCCCAACGAGCCACCACTGGTCGGGAGCTGCAACCATGCACGCGTCCTCAGCAAACGACCCATTGCCATCGACCGTGGCTGACACCGTCGCGGGACCTGCTTCGAACTCAACCGACGTCGGAGAGGCACCCTGCAAGACGATGTCGGTAAGTCGTTGCGTGCGAGCGCCCGCGTTGGTTATCGCGATCGAGCGCCGGGATGGCTCCTCTCCTGGCAGTGGGCTCGGCACGCTCACCGCGATCCGAGCGGTCGAGAGTGTGACGAGTTGCAAAGTGGTTGTCGCCACCGACCCGGTCTCAGCCCAGGGACAAAACCACACAGTTGACCCGGCTGACGCACCGAGGTCGGGTGGCTCCGGTCCGTCGAAATCGGGACCCGGAGGTCCGGAGGGTCGGTTGAGTCCAGCAGCCGACACCGCAAGGATGGCTATGACGAGAACAGCGACCAACCTACGCATCTGTTGACCTTCCCCACCATGCGACCGCGGCGAAACCTGCCATTGCGAGCAGGGCGCCGTAGGCCCGTCGTCGCGTCGAAGGGCGATACGCGAACGTGATTTCGCCAGACGATCCGTCAACAGAGTTCCCCCATGATTCTTGCTGCCAAGAATTCAGGTCCCAGTAGGAGTTCGGATTCACGCCAAGAAACACCGCCCCATCGGTGGACGGGCCGACAAACCCAGTGCCGCGGACGACCCACTTTTCGCCGGTGTCCGAGACGACAGCGCCCGGTGTTTCCGGCATGGCGAAAGCAACGCTTTCGCCTGCCCCAACAGCGTCTACATCGAGCTGGCTGCGCAGCACCGCCTCGAGTGGCGATTCGTCAACAACCACTGCCCAGCCGATTCCCATCGCCGCCAGTCTCGCTCCACCGCGAAACTCGTTGCCGTCGATCATGTCACCGAGAATCCTGTCGAGTGCCGCGTCGCCGGTAGACGCGCGACCGAGCTGTAGATCCCAGATCTCCTGGCCGGATGCCGGTATGACCCGGTAGGTCGCGCCGCGAATTTCCCGGACGTCCCCTGGGATGGTTTCAGAATCTCCGATGACAAGAACCTTGGTTGCGGTGTCCTGAGGTTCTGAGCTTGTTATGAATGCCGTGGCGTCCACAAGCTCTGAAGTCTCAAATCCGATGCGTCCACCGATGACGGCGATCACTATCGATCCCGCTAGTGCAACCATGCCGACTCCGACGACGACCACGCCGACGTTTGTCCCACCCCGCCGCTCGGTGCCGACCGTGTCCATTGCCACTGCGGCTGCAGCGCCGACACCGAGCGCGGCCAAAGCAATACCGGCAATGCTCACAGCGCTGCTTGCGTCGATACGGGCGAGCAGCACACCAGCGGCTGCGACAATTCCAGCCCATGTAGCGACGTCTTTCATGCGGTCCGAAACGCCCAGAACCGAACCGATTACGACGGCCGCCATGCCCCCAGCGACGATCGGTGAAACATCCCAAAAAAACGACCCAGTCTTTACCCACGCGGACGGGTCATCCAAGGCCATAACCCATGGCAATATCGACACGACGCCGACGCCAATCCCGATGAGCGCCGGCACAACACCGATCCATGGAGTGGAGCCGCGCGCAGCCACAACGAGCCACACAAACAACACTCCAAAGAGTGCGAGAGCAACCCCCGGTTCCGCCATCATGACCAACCCGGATGTGACAGCAACTCGCGAAAACCATCCGAAACGCTGCTTTGCGCTTCGTGGCAGGGGGCGAAGAACCGCAAGGACCGCCCACGGGAAGAACCCCAACGCAACGGTACTTCCGATCAGACCCCGGTTGGCAAATTCGGCCGCGGCCGGACCTGCGGTGTACCCAATCCCACCGATAACACCTGCAACCGCACCCACGCCCCAGAGCTTCAACAGTCGGGCCATTCCCCACACTCCGGCGGCGATGGTGACGACCAGGACTACCGCGTATGCAAACGCGGAGGAAAAGGGAAGCACCTTGTCGGCTATTCCAAAGAGGCCAATAATCGGCGGAAGTGGGTCACCAGAACCAAAACCGGCGGGATTCCACCCACCTGCATATGCCCCGAATAGGTCTCCGTCAACGGGCAACGGACCGTTGAAACCCGACACAACCGTTCCGGCGCTGACAACAGTTCGAGTCACAAACAAAACAAACAGTGTTCCGAGTCCGCCGGCGACGAACGCCGGCTGACGCAGATCTTCAGTCAAGGTGTCCACATCGAAACCGCCGCGGTCGACAATCCTGTCGCGCAGCGCGTCCATCACACCGATCCCAGTACTCCTTAGTGCAGCGGAACCCGGCACCTGGAACCTGAACAGTTCGGCATCGCCTATGCCCTTGACTCGCACCTGTCTCGTGGCGCGCCTTCTGCGAACGGCCTCCAAGCTGTGTACGACGTTCCACACCCAAGCTCGAAGGGTCGACGGACCAGTCCAGGGGCGAGCAAAGAGAGTGCCCACAGCTTCAATCACACCAATGAGAAGACGCATTGGCAGGGCCCACGAGAGCGTCAGGACCGAATACGACGTGATCATCGACTGTATGCGGTCGGCCTCAACAGCCCACCGCTTGGCTTTGACCACGCCGGACGAAACGTGAGCGACCGACGATGGCGCTGTCACAATCCGAGCCCCGGCAAGTCTGGCGCGGTTGCAAAAAGCAAGGGCGGCGCCTTCGTTCGTCAGCACCCTCTCATCCACGCCGATGCCCTTCGCCAGATCGCGACGTACAAGTGCGGATAGCAGCAGAACCCCGGCGACGTCACGCAAAACGTCGTACTGTCCCTGGTCCACCTCACCGTGCCCGAGCTCAGTGGCGTCGACGCCAAAAACGTCGGTCGTCATCCCAACAGAAATGAGCGTCCGGTCATCAGCGGAGATCAGCTTCGATCCCACGACCGCGGCGTCGTGTCGCTCCGACTCCCCCACCAGAGCGTCAAGGGCAATCGGATCAGGGATCACTCCAGCACGCAGAAACCAAACATACTTTATGTCGGTGTCGGCGCTCGCGAGAAACAGCGCCGCAGACGCGTGCCACGGCACGCCGAGGACTCGGGCCTCTTCGCGGACGCTCTTGTCGCCACCGACAACGACAGCCGTCACCGACTCGTACAATTGGGAGCGGACAGCAACAAGCGTCTCGGCGATCATCACGGGAGTGGTGGCAGAGACGACGGCAACGACGCGGCTGACCGATTGAGTCTCGGGAGGTGAAGACATAGCGGACATTCTGGGACCGATGGCCGATATACGCAATCTATCTCTAGTTGCGCTCTGCGGCGGAGTCGGTGGAGCGCGCCTTGTGAACGCGATTGACAAGCTTCTACCGGCGGCCAATCTTGTCGCCGTGGTGAACGTGGGCGATGACGAACCGCGCTATGGGGTTCACGTTGCTGCCGACCTCGACACAGTCGTGTACACACTTGCGGGCATTGCGGGACCCCACGGCTGGGGGATCGATGGCGACACAACTACGGTTATGGACACGCTGTCGAGATTGGGAGTCGATACGACATTCCATCTCGGCGACCGAGACTTCGCCCACTGCCTTTGGCGCTCCAACCAACTCGCCACGGGAGCGGCTCTTTCGTCGGTAACCTCCAAGCTTGCGTCAACGCTTGGGGTGCGCCCGACGGTGCTGCCGGCGTCGGACGATGTCCTGAGCACTTGGGTGCAGATCGATGGGATCACATGGATCTCGTTTCAGGAGTATTTTGTCGACAGGCACCACCGAGACCGAGTGACCGCCCTCGACTTTCGTGGAGCAGCGGACGCATCTCCTGCTCCGGGCGTGCTCGATTCAATCAGCCGCGCCGACGCGATCGTGATCGCACCCTCGAACCCGCCGCTATCGATCTGGCCGATGCTCGCCATGCCAGCGTTGCGTAACGCGGTGGAAGCGCACCCATGTGTGATAGCGATCAGCCCATTGTTTGCGGGAGCCGCCCTAAAAGGCCCGGCCGCCAACGTCCTTGAGTCCCTTGGTGTTGGATCAGGAACGTCGTCCATCTTGGCCGCGTACGAGGCTGTCATCGACTACCTGATCGTCGACACCGAGGACGCCGCTGACGTTGCCTTGTCGAACGAAGGTGTACAGGTCAGCGTCTGCGAAACTCATCTGACGCCCATAGGTGAGGCGACGGAGCTTGTCGAGCACCTCTCCGACATTGTACGAGGAAACCATGCGGATTGAAGTGTGGGGGGTAGAAGGAATTGGCGAGGTTCGTGCCGGCGACGATGTTGCTCAAACCATTGCCGACGCGATCGCGAAGCACAAAGATGGGTTGGCCAACGGCGACGTTGTTGTGGTGACTCACAAGATCATTTCCAAAGCGGAGGGTCGCATCCGGCCCGCGGCGAACGAGGAAGAATATCGACAAGCAGTCGAGGACGAAGCGGCTGAGATCATTCGTAGACGCGGACCACTTGTTATTGCCCAAACCCGCCACGGCTTCATTTGTGCAAACGCAGGCGTAGACCGTTCCAACGTAGAAGGTGACAATGTCGTGCTTCTTCCCGAACGTCCCGATCGGTCGGCTCACCAAATTCGGATGCGGCTCAAAGAGGTGTTCGGTCGAGATGTCGGCGTCGTCGTGAGTGACACGTTTGGGCGACCATGGCGTCGGGGACTCACCGATGTCGCGATCGGGTGTTCCGGGGTCGTCTCAATTGTTGACCTCAAGGGGACGCTCGACATGCAGGGACGAGTCCTCGAGGTTTCTGAGATCGCGGTTATCGACGAGATCGCCGCGGCTGCAGATCTGGTCATGGGCAAGGCGAGCGGCGTTCCCGTCGCAGTGATCCGCGGACTTAGTGTCGCGGGCAATGGTCGCGCCGCAGACCTGGTCCGTCCCGCCAACGAAGACATGTTCCGCTGAAACATGCCTGAAATCGAAGCGTACCTCCACGCCTTGGCGTCGAGAATCATTGGAGCAACGTTGAACGAAGTTCGAGTTGCGTCGTTTTCGCTTCTCAAAACATACGACCCACCGACGTCCGCGGTTCACGGCGCAGAGATCTCAAAACTCTCGCGCATCGGTAAACGGATCGTTATCGAGACCGACCGATCCATCGACCTCGTGATCCATTTGATGGTTGCGGGCAGATTGCAATGGAACGACACACCGAAGCCCGTCCCCAAGAGGCGTGGGCTTGCGGCGTTCGACTTCTCCACCGGATCTTTGCTGCTCACCGAAGCGGGCACCAAACACAGAGCACGGCTCCACATCGTGAGTCACGACATGCTCGATGAGCTCGATCCCGGCGGACTCGAGATCGCCGAATCGACCGCCGACGAGTTCGCGACGGCGCTGCTTAGCGAGCGTCATACGCTCAAGAGAGCGCTCGCCGATGCTCGGTACATTTCAGGGATCGGTGGTGCCTTTGCCGACGAGATTCTGTTTCACGCCAAACTTTCGCCGCTTCAGATGAACACGAATCTCGACAAGGACGAGCTGTCGCGCCTCCACATCGCTGCGGTGACGACACTCGACACTTGGACCCAGATCCGAATCGAGGAAACCGGCGCAGATTTTCCCACCAAAGTCACTGCGTTTCACGACGGAATGTCGGTGCACGGCAAGTTTGGCGAACCATGCACCGTCTGCCACACACCCATCCAGCGGATTTCTTATGCTTCGCGTGAAACGAACTACTGTCCATTGTGTCAAACGGGTGGTACGGTCCTCGCCGACCGGTCGCTTTCGCGCCGGCTCAAAGACGACTGGCCAAGAAGTGTCGAAGAGTTGGAGGGTTGACGCGGGCGCGGAGCGCGGAGTCGATTCGAAAGTAACTAAACACTTGTGGTCGGTCCACCGAAGTAGAACTAGGAAACAAACACCGCGTGTCTTTCGGCACACTCGGCGGACAAGGAAAGATCAACGAATGCAGGACCGGCTGAAAATCGCGGTTGTAGGCAGCGGCTACGTGGGTACCGTCGTGTCAGCGTGTTTCTCGAAAATCGGCCATGAAGTTGTGGGGATCGAGATCAACCCGGAGAAACTCACCCAGCTACAGGCTGGCATTCCACCATTTTGGGAAGGTGGACTCGACGAGTTGCTCTCCGAGCAGGTCACGTCGGGGAATCTGAGATTCACCGACAACATGGGGGAGGCGTTGAGCGGGGTCGACGTGATTTTTCTTTGCGTTGGCACACCGTCGGGCTCCGACGGCCACCCCGACATGTCTTACGTAGTCGAAGCCGCACGTGCTATCGGCCAGGAAATCAAGGGCCACAACGTGATTGTGACGAAGTCGACCGTACCGATCGGATCGGGCATGTGGCTCGACGCCACCATCGACGATGCGCTCGCCGACGCTGCGTCGGATGCGACGTTCTCCGTGGTATCAAACCCAGAGTTTCTGCGAGAGGGAACAGCTATCCATGACTTCCTCCACCCCGACCGGATCGTGCTTGGCTCACAAGACCAGGCCGCAATCGATCTTGTGCACAAGGCGTACCAACCGATCCTCGATCAGAGTTTCGAGGGAGGCCTGTCCGACGTTCACCCCGCCATGGTGCACACCGGACTCGTCACGGCAGAGACGGTCAAGTACGCCGCCAACGCTTTCCTCGCCACCAAGATTTCGTTCATAAACGAGATTGCCCAAATCGCAGAGCGCGTCGGCGCCGACGTTTCCGATGTGGCCAAGGCGATCGGACTCGACTCAAGAATTGGCGGCAGCTTTCTCAACGCTGGCATCGGGTGGGGCGGTTCATGCTTTGGGAAGGATCTCGACGCTCTAGCGGCGATCGCGCGCGACTATGGCCTTCACCCAAGAATTCTCGATGCTGTACGGGACGTAAACGCCGCACAACGCCGCAGCGTCGTGGAAAAGCTCCAATCTCGACTCAAGACGCTGCGCGGTAGACGAATCACGCTTCTCGGACTGTCGTTCAAACCAGGCACGGACGACCTCAGAGACGCTCCCGCAATCGACATCGCTGCGCGACTCGTTCAGCTAGGCGCCAAGGTCACCGCATACGACCCAGCCGTGAAGGCGATGGACGAAGTCCCCGAGGTGCTCATAAAAGATGACGTATACTCCGCCGCGGATCGGGCAGACGCGATCGTACTTGTCACCGAGTGGCCCGAGTTCAGGGAGATTGACTGGTCGCGGGTGCAGAGCGTCATGCGTGGCAGCTTCGTCCTGGATGGACGCAATTCGCTTGATTCGGTCGCGCTCATAGCGGCGGGCCTTGACTATGCGTCAATCGGTGGCGGCTGATCGGCCCCCGTCAGTAACTCTATGAAACCAATATCGGGCGGCTTAGCGCTCCCGGCCTCGCACCGTGGAGAGCAGCTGAAGCTCTAGAAACCGGTCCGCTTTCCCATTGCGGCGGGAACGGTGCGCCACAGAATCTGGAGATCCGTAAGCAACGAGATGCGTTCCAAGTACTCAATGTCCATATCCGTGGCCTCGTGCAATGGTATTTCGCCACGCTCAGAGACCTGCCACAGGCCGGTAATGCCGGGCTTTACGACGTGACGTTGATGCTGCCAGGGCTCGTAATTGGCGACAATACTGATCAGTTCAGGCCTCGGCCCAACGAGACTCATGCTGCCGAAAAGAACGTTCCAGAACTGCGGCAACTCGTCGATGCTGTATTTGCGCAAGAATTTCCCGAACGAAGTGACGCGCGGATCGTTCTCTGACTTGTGAGTGAGCCGTCGGTCTGGACCCACATAAGAGACTGGAGTTGAACGCCTATCCGCGTTCATGGTCCGCAGCTTGAACACTTTGAACGACTTGCCATCCTTCCCGACCCGGTCTTGCACAAACAAGGGGCCGCTTCCCATTGTGAGCCGGATCGCTACGAGCATCGGAATGACAACCGGAATCGTCACGATGCTAAGAACCAGTCCACCAACGCGGTCGAGTATCGGCTTGACAAACCGAACATAGCGAGGTGACGCTACACGCGCAGTGACCACCTCTACGGTTGCAGATGGTATTTCGCCTACCGCGACCAATCGATCGCCGAGTTCCCCTGACAACATGCCAACCCCTAACCTAAGCCCAAAATAGCCAATCGAGACCGGTTCCCCGGAAACAATCCCTTCCTTATCCCTACGATTACTCCCAAGCCGAGAAAGCAACCACGCAGCGTAGTACCACTGCGACCACCTTATGTAGTATTGCGAATACTACGAGGAGTCTTAGTGTTTCGTCAATGGGACCAGCGCCTCATTTTTTGGCGCACAAAGTGACTACCCGCAGCATCACCATACCTATAACACATCGTAAAGAAGAGTCAATGAAAGTCCTTCAGATACATACGAAATACCGGCAAAGCGGTGGCGAGGACACCGTCGTGCAAGCCGAGGCAGCGTTGCTGCGCGACGCCGGTCATACGGTCACGCTGTTCGAGGCCCAAAATCACAGTGGGCGTGCAGCAGTGGTCCAGTTGGGCGCCGCGGTATGGAATCCCCGCTCAGCAAAGAGACTGGCAGAACACATCGCGTCCGACCGACCCGACGTTGCACACATCCACAACACATGGTTTGCAATGTCGCCGTCGGTTGTCCGCGTGCTACACAAAGCCAACGTGCCTACTGTCATGACTCTGCACAACTACCGTCTCACATGCTCAAACGCACTTCTTCTTCGCGACGGGAAGCCATGCGAGAAATGTGTGGAGGGGTCGGCGCTTCAGGCCGTTCGATACGGCTGCTATCGGTCGCGGCCAGAGTCGATGATCGCAGCGATCACTATCGGCGTGCACCGACAACGGGGTACATGGGAGGACAACATTGACGTGTTCCTTGCGCTCACCGACTTCATGAAGGCCATCATTGTCCGCTCCGGAATCGCCGCAGAAAAGATCGTCGTCAAACCGAACTCCGCGCCTGACCCAGGACGACGCCCGGAGGCGGTCGCCAACTCAGACACGGTCGTGTTCGTAGGAAGGCTCTCCCCTGAAAAGGGGATCGACCGGCTGGTGGAGGCTTGGAACGTATCGACGCCTCCTGGGCTGCGTTTGAAAGTCGTCGGCGACGGACCACTCCTGCGGGATCTGGAAAAGCAGGCGTCGGCGTCGATCGAGTTTGTTGGCTCGGTCCCCTCAAGCGAAGTCCAGAAACATCTCCTGTCAGCGCGCGCTCTGGTTTTTCCATCTATTTGGTACGAGGGCTTTGGGTTGACGATCGTCGAGGCGTTTGCAGCGGGTGTTCCAGTGCTCGCGAACAACCTCGGCGCCATGTCATCACTGGTGAAACCCCTCGGCTCGGACTGGCTGCTTGAGGATCGGCGATCCTGGCCGAAGGCTCTCGCTGACCTGGCGGATTCCCGACGCATAGCCGCCAGCGGCAGTCTCGCTCGAAAATTGTACGACAAGATGTACACGGGCCATGCGAACCTGTTGGCGCTCGAGGCAGCGTACGCCCGGGCTGTGGAAGAAGGCCCGTAAAACGCCATCAATGCCGCACCGACTTACGACTTCACTCGCAGATCGGTTGTTCCGTAGGTTTGGTAATGTCCCGTACGACTGATCGAGAAACGATGTCACAAACCGACCCCAACTCAACCGCGGCCCGAATCCGGGTTCTCTACGTTGTGGGCAGCGGCCGGTCAGGGTCAACGATCATTACAAATATCCTCGACCAATACTCCGGCGTGGTGAGTCCAGGTGAGTTGTACTACCTTTGGGATCGAGGACTCATCGCAAACGAGCGATGCGGATGCGGAAAACCGCTGCAATCGTGCGAACTCTGGCATCAGATCATCGAAGAAGCCCTCGGGACTGAAACGGATCCGCTAACAATGGTGCGGCGTCGAAATATCACTGTGAGGACGCGGCACATCTTCAACGTGCTCTTCGGGCGAAAGTCGCAAGCTCGCCACGAGTTTCTTGATTCCGTGGCCAGCGTGTACCGCGCGCTCGCGGACCGTACCAACGCCACTCTCATCGTCGACTCCTCCAAGGTTCCGGTCTACGGGCTGGCACTGGCAAAGGATCCTGCATTCGCTGTCCGTTTCCTCCATCTAGTGCGGGACCCGCGGGCCGTTGCCTATTCTTGGCAACGCCGGAAAGACCGACTTGTCGGAGAGGAGCCCGCCTTTATCACCCAGCACTCGCCGTACAAGAGTGCGATGATGTGGTTCGGATGGAACGGTATCGCCCAGCTCCTTTGGGGACGCTCGGACAAATATCTCCGAGTGCGTTACGAGGACTTCACCGAATCGCCTAGGGAGACGATCTCGCTCATACTCAGGCACGCCGGCATCGACGAGACCGGCCCGTCGGCGTTCACCGACGCAACAACGGTGCGGCTCGAACCATCGCATACAGTCTCGGGGAACCCGTCTCGCTTCGCAACCGGTAGCATTTCGATTCGTCGTGACGATGAGTGGACGGTCAAGCTTGCGTGGAAGAGCCGAGTCATTACCGTGGCGTTGACTTGGCCGCTGCTGCTCTGGTACAGGTACTGAGCCGACAGTGACGCTACAAAAGCTGCAACGACGGACGGTCACGACACAGCCGGTCGGCGGGACTCGATTTGCATCGTTGCTGATGTTCGCGATTCTCGGCTACATGTTTTTTGATCGCGCGTTTGCATGGATTATTCATGTTCCGGGCATTCCGGTTTTCTTGGGGGAGGTGGTGCTGGTTCTTGGGGTCGTTGAACTCGTTCGCGGTCGACCTGCGTTTAGATTCCTCGTTGCGCGAACCGCCACCGCGAAGTGGGTAGCTGCGTTTTTGATCATGGGTTTCCTGCGGCTCGCCGCGGATTTCGGGACCTACGGGATTGATGCGATTCGAGATTCTGCAATCTTCTACTACAGCGCGCTCGCTCTGATCGTCGCGACTTACGTGATGGTTAGGCCTGAAGAGATCCAACGAGCGATGCTCCGGTATGGCCGTGCGATTCCGTGGTTCGTTGTGTGGGCGCCGATTGCGGTTTTCGTAGGACGCACCTTCGTGGCGCAGGCTCCGCTAATTCCCGGATCGCTGACTTCGGTCGTGTCGTTCAAGGGAGGTAACTATGCCGTGTGGCTATCGTTAGCAGTGGCATATCTTTGGCTGGTCGAAAAGCCGTCTACCGCGCAAGCCGCCCGACGGCGCTCGTACCTGACCGCGGCGGCGATAGGCGGGATCTTCGTAGCGGGCACCCAAAACAGAGGCGGATTCCTGGTCGGC
>JADFQA010000033.1 GCA_022562055.1 Acidobacteriota bacterium
TATGGGGGTTGCGCGCGTGGAACTACACCGCTGGTGAGTCGTCGAGGGTCGTCGAGGGGCTATGGAACAGCACCCGCCTTGCGTTGCTGGTCACTGCAATGTCGGTGTTGGTTGGGCTTCCGGCATCGCGTGCTCTCGGGCAAAACGAATTCAAGGGCAAAGGCACCGTCGAATGGTTGCTGTTGATGCCCATCATCGTGCCAGCCCTAGTGGCCACAATGGGCATCCACCAGATCTTCATAAGGCTCCGGCTAACCGAGACACTGTTCGGCGTTGCACTGGTGCACCTCATTCCGGCTATCCCCTATTTCGTGCTGGTCATGGCGAGCGTTTTTGCGAACTACGGCACCGCACTCGAAGACACAGCTCGGACGCTCGGAGCGAACCGGTTTCGAGTGTTCATACACGTCACGTTCCCCGCAATCTCGTCGGGTCTCTTGGTGGCGTCGATGTTCACATTCTTCATCTCGTGGGGGCAATACGTGACAACGTTGCTCATCGGAGGCGGCACGTTCATTACGCTCCCGCTGGTGCTGTTCCCCTTCCTGAGCGGCGGCAATCACTCGACCGCTGCTGCCATCAGCCTGGTGTTTGTCGCTCCCGCTGTTCTCGTCTTGATCCTTACTTCTCGACAACTCAGTCGAGATTCCGCTCTTATGGGAGGTTTTGGAAAACTATGACAGCTGTTTCACTTCGTGGCATCTCGAAGTACTTTGGTGACCTTGCCGCCGTACGCGATCTCGATCTTGAGATAGCATCCGGGGAGATGGTGGCCTTCCTCGGTCCGTCTGGCTGCGGCAAGACGACGACCCTGCGGTTGATCACCGGCCTCATAGATCCAACGTCTGGTGACGTTCTATTTGACGGCAAGTCAATCCTCGGGGTTCCCACCGAGCGCCGGGGTGCCGTCATGGTTTTCCAGAAGCACCTGTTGTTTCCGACCATGGACGTCGCCCAAAACGTCGGGTTCGGCCTCAGGATGGCGGGCGTATCAAAGAGCGAAATGGCGGGCAGGGTGACCGAAATGCTCGAACTCGTCGAGCTCCCAGGCCTCGAACATCGAAAGGCGCACGAACTATCTGGTGGACAACAACAACGTGTCGCGCTCGCCAGGGCATTGATTGTTCGACCAAACGTGCTGCTCCTCGACGAACCGCTTGCCAATCTCGACGCAAACCTGCGTATCACGATGAGGCATCTGATCCGCTCCATCCAGCACGAACTGGGTATCACCGCCATTTTCGTGACCCACGACCAGGAAGAGGCAGTCATGCTTGCTGATCGGGTTGCGCTCATGTTTGGCGGCACACTGCAGCAGGTCGGCAAACCCGAAGGCTTCTTCCGCAGCCCTCGAACCGCTGAGATTGCACGGTTTTTCAGAAACAGCAACTTCCTCCCTGGCAATCGAATCGGGTCGACCGTGCAAACCCGGGCGGGAGACATTGAGATCGACATCTCACGAATGCCCGGTGGTGATGGCCCGGTGACACTTACGGTACGACCAGAAGAGGTCCGAATCTCGCCGGCATCGTCCGACGAGGAGAACGTGGTCGACGCGAAGGTAATCTCGCTCATTTACATGGGTTCATACACACAACTGCAGGTGACAATCGGCGGTGAACCGTGGCAGGTCAACGGCCCCGCAACGTTGCGTGCTCGAGAGGGCGACAGCATCGCACTCCAATTACCGCAAGAGCACATCTGGCTCGTTGCAGACGACGCACCCCTGTCCGCAGACGATGATCCAGCAGACGCGGCACGCGACAAGTCGGCAGTGGCATGACAACTGTGGAAACAACCACTCCCAGAGCGCACGGGTGCCTGTCCGTTGGCAAACGTCGAGGCCTGCAAACGCTGTCCACGAAGGAACGCGTCTTTGCGGTACTCGCAGTTGATCACATTTCCGCTTTGTCTTCCGTGGTAAGACCTGAAGACCCGTCATCGTTGACATCTGCGGAGCTTGTCTCGCTCAAACTCCGCCTCATCGAAGAGATTGCCGCGCCCGCGTCTGGCGTTCTTATCGACGCTGCACTAGGCCTCGAGCCTCTCGTTGAGCAGAATGTGCTACCGGGAGCGACAGGCCTCATGGTCGGTCTCGAAGATGCCGGGTACGCCTCGAGCGAGTCGTCGCCTCGCCTCTTTGAAGGTTGGGACGTCGCCCGCGCTGCCGCGTCGGGGGCGACAGCAGTGAAATGCTCATTCGTGTACGACCCGTTTGCGCCTACCAACGAGGCACACGAGTTCGTGTCGGACCTCGTAGCAGCGTGCGAAACGTTCGGTCTGCCGTTGTTCGCTGAGCCACTCACGCCACAGTCTCAGTTGTCGAACCGACGGTCCGTCGTGATCGAGACGGCAAAGAGGATCGGGGCCCTCAATGTGGACATCCTCAAACTCGAAGCCCCTCTCGACGACCACGCAGACGAAGCCGAGCTGGTCGAGGCCTGTCATGAACTCACGCAGGCCAGTCCGGTGCCATGGACATTGCTCTCGGGTGGCGCTGACTTCGATACCTTTGCACATCGACTTGAGATTGCGTGTAGGGCCGGTGCCTCGGGGTATGTTGCCGGGAGGACGGTGTGGAAGGATTTCGTCGTCCGAATCCATTCGAACACTCAAAGCGCGACGCTTGACGCCAACCGCAGGCTGCAACACCTCACTGATATCGCGGTGGCGTTCGGCAGACCGTGGTCCGATTGTTATGGACAATCCGATAGCGAATGCACATGCGCTGCTCATGGGCGTCACCGAGCAACCGAATGACCACGACCGGCGTCGCACAAATCTCCGAGTCCCACCGCACACGCCTCCTCTTGCCTCCGACCGGTCGTGTCCGTGTGGTGATCGACACAGATACGGCCAACGAGATCGACGACCAGTTTGCGCTGACCTGGGCGTTGCAGTCGCCTGATCGGCTCGACATCGAAGCAGTCCTCGCTGCGCCGTACTCGTTCGAGCATCTTCGCGCCGGTTTACTCGAAGCTGCTGAACAGCTTGAGAAACACGACAACCCATCGATTGACAGCGGCTTGGTCGACCGGTTCTCGAGTTGGGCCATTCGACTTCGCGACGCCGGTGTAGCTGCCGACGAAATCGAGTTTGTAGGGCCGGCTGAGGGGATGGAGCGAAGTTTCCAAGAAATCGTCCGTATCTTCGATCTTGTCGGTGTCGAATCAGACGGCCGGGTGTTCCAAGGTTCACCGGGTTACTTGCCGGGACCCAATCGGCCTGTCGACAGCGCTGCTGCTCGCCGACTCATCGAGCTGGCATTGGCCGGCAGTGATGACCCGTTGTACGTCGTAGCGATCGGATGTGTCACCAATGTCGCGTCAGCAATAATGCTCGAACCAGCGATTCTTGATCGCATCGTCGTTCTCTGGACGGCCGGCTATCCAACATTTTCGTCTCGATCGAACGGTGACTCGCTCAACCTGGTGCAAGACGTCGCCGCTGCAAGGTACCTCTTCGAATGCGGTGTTCCATTGGTGTATTTGCCCGGGTACTACGTGGGTGCACAGCTCAGGGTTTCGCTACCCGAGATCGAGCGGTGGGTGCGCGGCCGCGGGAGGTCGGGCGACTACCTGCACCACCTGTACACCAACAATCCTCTGCATGCGCAGCGCGCGATCCCAGATCACTTCGGACGGTCATGGGTGATGTGGGACATGATCAACATTGCTTGGCTGATAGAACCGAGCTGGGTTCCCACCGATCTCGTACCGACGCCAACGCTCGATGGCGAGTTGCACTGGACACCGCAAACCGGCGAACCGCACCACATGCGCGAGGCACACGACGTCGACCGCGACGCAATTTTCCGTGACTTTTTCGAGAAACTGGACAAAGCCGCCAAATGACAACGCCCCCCACAAAGGCACGGTCGCTCCTTGAAATGGAACCGCAAGAGTGGCAACGCGCTCTCAAACTCGCTGACGACGACTTACCCGTCGCCGTGATCAGCGAAGGGTCCTGGTGGCGGGCCGACCGCACGAAGTGGAGGCTCAGCGCTCTGACCGACGTCCGCGAACTGGCATTCCCTGACATGTTCTGGGGGCGCTGGCACGGTCGGCCGGTCGTCTACTGCTGCGCCTACGGCGCACCTCGGGCAGTGGAGGTTGCACATGTGTTTGGCAGTCTTGGTGCCAAGCTCGCTATTCAGATAGGCACCTGCGGCGGCCTTCAACGTGAGCTACGTCCCGGCGACGTTGTGATTCCCGACGACGCCGTCTGCAGCGAGGGTATCGCCCCGTTGTACGGTGCCGACGGCGTGATTGCGGCAGATACCAAGGCCAGCGCCACGGCTCGATCGCTCATGGCGGGCCGCAGCCACACCGTCCACCGTGGCACCCACCTCACCTGGTATTCGATTTTCGCCCAAGACGGCCCGATGGTTGAGGACTGGCAAGCCCAGGGCTACACCTCAGTCGACATGGAGACGGCAACCACGCTTGCAGTCGCAAAGCACTTCGGAATGGCTGCGGTTTCGATGTTGGTCGTTTGGGATGATCTGCTCAACGGCCGTAGTTTCCTCGATCCTCTGAGCTCACAAGAACAACAGCATGTCGATGCCGGGAACCGCGCTGTGTATGAAGTCGCTCTCGAACTCGTCGATT
The DNA here is from genome assembly GCA_022562055.1 of Acidobacteriota bacterium. Lineage (NCBI taxonomy): Bacteria > Pseudomonadati > Acidobacteriota > Acidobacteriota bacterium. Next base: position 4,611 of record JADFQA010000033.1, read on the forward strand.
CGCTCTAAACAATGTCATTCGCCGCTCGAAAGGCACACCATGAACCTTGACCGTGAAACCATGCTCGGACTGTGGGAAAGGATGGTCCGTATCCGCGCCTTCGAGACGCGAGTCAGCGAAGTCGCCGAAGCCAAAGAGGTCGAGGGGTACCTCCATACGTACTCGGGGCAGGAAGCAGTCGCGTGCGGCGTGATCCCATTGCTGCGCGAGGACGACTGGTTCACTTCAACATATCGGAATCACGGTCATGCGATTGCTCGCGACATCCCACTCGACGCTATTGCGGGTGAGATCTACGGCAAAACAACCGGCGTGTGCGGCGGCAAGGGCGGCTCGATGCACGTCGCGGATCAATCACGCGGAATGATCGGCGGCATGGGAATCGTGGCAGGCGGCCTTCCTATTGCGACCGGGGCTGCGCTTGCGTCGCGATACCTCGGTAGAGACTCCGTCGCAGTCGCGTTCTTTGGTGACGGTGCGGTACACCAGGGTGCGTGGCACGAGGCACTCGACTTCGCTGCGTTGTTCGGTTGTCCCGTCGTGTTCGTGTGCGAGAACAATCTTTATGCAGAGACGACCGCGGTTGACTACCACCTCCTGGCGGGCTCGGTTGCGGCCATGACTGCCCCGTACGGCATCCCGTCAGTACAGGTAGATGGCATGGATGTGTTTGCGGTGCGAGAAGCAACGCAAGAAGCGTTTGCACGAGCACGCAATGGCGACGGCCCGAGCTTGATCGAGGCGATGACCTACCGCTATGGAGGCCAGTACGAGGGCGACACACAAACCTACAAACCTCCCAAGGAGGTTGCCTGGTGGAGGACGCAAGACCCCCTGCTTCGGTTTCGCGCGGCAGTTGCAGATCAGCTTGATACCGCGGAACTCGACAGTATCGAAACGTCGGTAGCAGCCGAAGTGGTCGCCGCGTTCACGGCGGCCCAGGATGCTCCGTGGCCCGACCTCTCAGAACTGACGACCGACGTATACACGCCGGTCGCGTAGGGACGCACCATGACTCGAACTCTCAACATCAAGGACGCCATCAACGAAGCCCTCCGTCAGGAGATGACCGCAGACGACCGAATCATCCTCATGGGAGAGGACATTGCAGGCGGAGCCGGCAGGGACGAAGCGTATCCCGAGGCCGCTGACGCCTGGGGCGGGCCCTTTGGGGTAACGCAGGGTCTCCTTCCGTTGTTTGGCCGCCGCCGCGTAATGGACACTGCCATTGCCGAGACCGGGTTTGTTGGCGCAGCTATCGGTGCTGCCATCGTCGGCCTGCGACCGATCGTCGAGATCATGTACGTCGACTTCATCGGTACGTCGTTCGACCAGCTTCTCAACCATGCCGCCAAGCTGCGGTATGTCTACGGCGGCAAAGTCTCCGTTCCAATGGTGGTGCGAACCGTTGCAGGCGCCGGCTTCCGGGCAGCGGCAGAGCACTCACAGACGCTGTACTCGATCTATACCCACATCCCGGGTCTCAAGGTGGTTGCCCCCGCAACAGCCGAGGACGCAAAAGGTCTCCTCATCAGCGCCATTCGGGACCCCGACCCGGTGATTTTTATCGAGCACAAACGCCTTTACATGGTCGAGGGTCCTGTGCCTGAGGAGTCATATGCGATCCCCTTGGGGGTGGCCAAGATCGTCCGTGAGGGGAGTGATGTCACGATCGTCGGTGTTCAGAAGATGGTCCACACTGCGTTAGACGCGGCGGAACTGCTGTCACGCGAGGGGATCGAGGCCGAGGTCATTGACCCCCGAACCTATTCTCCGCTTGATACGGACACCATCCTCGGATCGGTAGAAAAGACTGGCCGGTTGGTCGTGGTAGACGAGTCGCACCCGCGATGCTCGCTCGCAACGGACATCGCCGCGCTCGCCGCGGACCGTGTCTTCTCGTCGTTGCGGAGCCCGATACGCATGGTGACGGGCGCCCACACGCCGATCCCGTTCAGCCCGCCGCTCGAAGACGCCTTCATTCCAAGCGCTGCCCGCATAGTCGAAGCGGTCCACAGCCAGCTCGAGTCCGTGTAGGAGAGCAACCGGTCGACGTCGTCCACAACCTCATCCAGCGGCGGCTTTTGGGGTGTTGTTCACCACAAGACGTAGCGGTGACACCATCCCGGCATCGGACAGGTTGGCAATGGCTTGCTCCTCGGTCACCGTCAGATCGATTACGCCGTGACCGTCAAGAATTGCGGTCACGAAACAGTCGCTGCAGGCTTCGGTATGTGCAAGCTCGCACACTCCGCAGTCAATGATCATCGTCGGGCCTTTCACTCGTCTTCTTCATTGCGCAGGTACCGTACGCCCCCGGTGTGACAAGAACGCGACCGTGGCTCACGCAGGTTGGTAGCGTGGGCGCCCTTGACCACGAACGGAGTCATTGCAGATGCGTCTTGGATTGAACATTGGGTACTGGGGGTCGGGACAGACCACGCCGTTGGAGTTGGTGATCGAGGCTGAGAAGCTCGGCTACGACGTTGTGTGGGCTGCTGAAGCATGGGGTTCGGACGTTGTCACTGTCTTGACGTGGATCGCCGCACGGACAGAGAAGATAAAGGTCGGCGCGGGAGTCATGCAGATCCCAGCTCGGACCCCTGCGATGACTGCCATGACAGCGGTCACCCTCAATGAACTCTCCGGCGGTCGTTTTGAGCTAGGCCTTGGGGTGAGCGGACCGCAGGTTGTCGAGGGATGGCACGGTCTCGCCTATGGGAAGCCGCTTGGCAAAACGCGCGAATACGTTGAGATCCTCCGCAAAATCTTTGCCCGCGATGAACCCGTCACCCACGACGGAATGCACTACGCGATCCCCTACCAGGGCGACGACGCAACGGGGCTTGGCAAGCCATTGCGTCTCATCACCCACCCGACACACGACGTCCCGATCCTGATCGCTTCGATTGGACCAAAGAATGTCGAGCTAACTGCAGAGATCGCAGACGGTTGGCTACCCATCTTCTACTCCCCCATGCAAGCACCTAAGGTGTACCAACCGTTGCTCGATACCGGATTCGAGAAGTCTGGTGACCCGAACAAGAGCTCCACCTTCGACATCGCACCCAGCCTGTCCGTCGTCATCACCGACGACCTCGAAGCAGGCCGCCGCCAGATGAAACCGATGGCCGCTCTCTACATCGGGGGAATGGGGGCCAAGGGACGGAACTTCTACAACACACTTGCCTGCCGTTACGGATACGAAGAGGCCGCCGAGAAGATCCAGGATCTCTATCTTGCAGGTAACAAGATGGCTGCCACGGAGGCGGTCCCCGATGACCTCGTCGAGCAGATCAATCTCATCGGGCCGCGCAAGAAGGTCGCCGAGGAGATCGAAATCTGGAAGGCAGCCGGCGTAACAACCATGAACGTCGCCGCCACCGACATCGCAACTTTGCGAACCCTCGCCGAGCTGGTGCTCTGAGGGTCACTTATCGAAGCCAGGCAACGACGGCGTCTGACCAGATGGCAAGCGCTCCCCTGGCTTCACTTCTTTCTCGGACATCGCGATCGTTCGATACAACGATCACGCGGTCAGCGCCCGAGCGCTCCACGATCGCATCGTCAGCGGTCTGATGCGCCGGGGCGAACACCACATCGAACATCTTCCCGGATATGACGTCTCGATCTCCCTGCACTGCCGAGTCGTATACCACCACTACCGAGGACGTGGGAGCGGCCTTCCTGCTCAACCGAGTGAGGCCTTGCCTCAGTTCGCGCCGTGCCCGCGCCGGGTTGTCCATTGCTTTGCCGAGCGCAAACGACAGGTTGTACCCATCGATGATCCAGCTAGCCGAGTCGCCGTTTGCCAAGAGCCACACAACGGCCGCCGAGTCGTCGGGTCTTATCCCGGGCGGCAACGAAAGCTCCGGTTTGCGATCAAGCTGATCGGGCGAATCATCGGTCGTGTGCCGCACAGGCTCAACGCCGACACCCATTGCAACGAGGGCATCGAGCTCGCGTGCAAAGAGCACGGGGTCTGTACGGTTTCTTTCGACGCCTCCGCTGCCAAGGGCACGACGGAGATCGGCCAGCTCGGTTCTTAATTCTCGGGCCTGCGCTCGGGCGTCGTCTCGTTCGCCGCGCGACGTCTCCGCTATGACTGTCGCGACGTCCCGTTCGGCTGCGGCTTTCGCACGAGCTTCGTCGCTCTCAGCGAGGCGTCGCTCGAGGTTGTTGCTTCGATGTTGCAGGGATTCGACCTGTTCGTCCGTGCGATGGGCCGTTGCGGCTACTTCGAGATCGGCCCTGAGACTGGCAATCCGCCGTTTTGCTTCGGAAAGCTTGCTCTGCACCGTAACAAGTTCGGCACTCAACGATTTGGAGTCGGCAGAACCAGCGAACGCACTCGCCTGAAGAACACGTTCGACGACGACCTCCCACCACCCGGGGTCCTGCACAAGAAAGGCCTGCACTGCGCCGTTGCCGGCCCCGTCAACGTCGGCAACCTTGGCGCGAAACCAATCGTTCGTGACGAGGGTGTCCAGCAGGGCACCGGCGAGGGGCGGCGGGAGTGTGCCGCCGCTGTACTTTGCAACCGGGCGCAGGGCGCTTGGCAGGTCGTCCCAGTCGATATCACGAACCGCGGTGCGGGCGACCTCAACGACGTCCGTAAACACCCGCGCATGACGTACCCAGAATCGCTTCATGTGTGCTTTTCACCTGCCGTTATCGTGCTTGACGCGTATGAGCTTGACACTGTGTCACAGAATGCCATACTCGCTGCACAAGTTGTTATCAAGGACAAACAGCATGACACCAACTCTCAACCTCGTACTTATTTGGTAGGCGCATAGAAACGCCAGAGTTTCTTATGCGCCGACACCCTCCATCCGGAGGGTTTTTTTGTATCCGTATCCACAAACCAGCACACCCAACAACAAGCAGTAGCAACGGAGCACCAGGATGAGCGAACAACTCACCGGGGCGCAGGCCCTCATACGATCACTCGAACTTGAAGGTGTCGAGGTCGTCTTCGGGATACCCGGCGGTGCGATCCTGCCCGCATACGACCCGTTGTTGGACTCACCGATCCGCCACGTCCTTGCGCGGCACGAACAGGGAGCCGGGCATATGGCGTCTGGTTACGCCCACGCCTCTGGCAAAGTCGGGGTGACCATTGCAACGTCTGGCCCGGGTGCCACGAACCTCGTCACGCCACTCGCTGACGCCTACGCCGATTCGATACCCGTGGTCGCAATCACCGGCCAGGTGGCAACAACATCGATCGGGTCCGACGCCTTCCAGGAAGCCCACACCTGGGGGATCACAGCGCCGTGTACAAAACACAACTACCTGGTCACCAACGTCAACGACATCCCAAACGTCATCCGCGAGGCTTTCCACCTGGCATCTACGGGTAGACCTGGTCCGGTGCTTGTTGACCTCCCAAAAGACTTGCTCGTCGCCACCATGGAGTGGACCGGCAGAGGAGAGATCGATCTCCCTGGGTACAAGCCGCGCAGCGAAGGAAACCACAAGCAGATCGTTGCGGCGATCAAGCTGCTCCTCGAGTCAGAACGTCCGGTGTTTTATGCGGGCGGTGGGTTGATTCGCGCCGCGGCGTCAGCAGAAGCACATGCGTTTGCGAGGGCAGCCAACCTCCCAGTGGTGACCACACTCATGGGCCGCGGCGCCATCCCTGATTCATATGAGAAACATCTCGGAATGCCGGGCATGCACGGCACCTACGCCGCGACGATTGCCATGCAAGAGGCCGATCTGCTGTTCACTATCGGGGCACGGTTTGACGACCGCGTCACCGGCAAGGTCTCGGCGTTTGCGCCGCACGCAAAGGTTGTCCACGTCGATGTCGACCCGGCAGAAATCGGCAAGGTTCGTAACGCCGAGGTCCCGGTCGTTGGCGACGCCAAGGCGGTTTTGAACCAGCTCATTGTAGAACATGCCAAGCAGCTTGACGGTGCCGCAGCGCCAACGTACCAACCGTGGATCGACACAATTCTCGGCTGGCGGTCGGAACACCCGCTCGCCTTCGATCAGAACCCCGATGGCCCGATCCTCCCGCAATACTTCATCAGCGAACTCTCGAACCGGGTCAGTGACCACGCCATCGTGGTTGCGGGAGTCGGACAACACCAGATGTGGGCGTCACAGTTTTGGCACTTCGAGCGGCCGAATACATGGATCAACTCGGGCGGACTCGGAACGATGGGGTACGCAGTCCCGGCGGCTGTCGGTGCACAGGCAGCAATGCCAGACACCACGGTTTGGGTCATTGATGGCGACGGATGTTTCCAGATGACGAGCCAAGAGCTCATCACAGCCGCCATCGAGGGTCTGCCGGTCAAAATCGCCATAATGAACAACGGGTCCCTCGGGATGGTGAAGCAGTGGCAAAGCCTTTTTTACAACGGACGCCTCTCGTCAGTTGACCTCTCTGGCGGTATCCCAGACTTTGTGATGCTCGCGGAAGCTATGGGCTGCGCGGGATTGCGGGTCGACCATCCATCGGAAGTGCCCGCAATCATCGAAAAAGCAATCGGCATCACCGACAAACCCGTCGTCATCGACGTCGTGTGTGACCCCGACGAGATGGTTTTTCCGATGGTGCCGGCCGGCGGGTCGAACAGCGACCTCGTGCTGAACATTGAAGGTTTGCAGTGAGCCACGTCATCAGTGTCCTCGTCGAGAACAAACCCGGCGTTCTCGCCAGGGTCGCCACCATGTTTGCCCGTCGTGGATTCAACATTCATTCGCTAACAGTCGGACCAACGGCCGAAGAGGGCATGTCACGCATGACTGTGGTGGTCGACGCTCCCGCGGTCGAACAGATCACCAAGCAGCTTTACAAGCTGATCAACACGGTGAAGGTCACAGAATTCGCTCCGGGCCAAGCGGTCGAACGAGAACTCATGCTTGTCAAAGTCAACGTCGATCCCAAACGTCGCTCGGAGGTGCTCAACGCCGCCGCCGTGTTCGACGCATCGGCTGTGGACGTCGGGTCGGCGTCGCTGATGTTTCAGGTCGCGGGCACACCTGAGACCCTTGCAGATTTCCTCGAGATGATGCGACCCTATGGTGTCGCAGCGCTGGTGAAATCGGGACGCATTGCACTAGCCAAGAACTCGAAATCGAAAGCGGCCGCCAGGGCTTAGACGTCACCACATGGTGAGGAGCATTCACAACAATGACACATATGTACTACGAGAAGGACGCCAACCCGGCGCTGATCGCCAACCGCAGAGTTGCCGTGATCGGTTTTGGCAGCCAGGGCCACGCCCATGCCCTCAACCTCAAGGACTCCGGCGTCGATGTGATGGTCGGTCTGCGCGAGGAATCGGCACGCCGCGACCTCGTGGCCGCCAACGGTCTCAAGGTGACAACACCAGCGGAGGCTGCCGACTGGGCTGACCTCACCATGGTTCTGGTGCCCGATCAGCACCAGGCCAAGCTGTACGTCGAGTCCATTGCCCCAACTCTGCGGAGTGGCGACGCACTGTTTTTTGCCCACGGCTTCAACATCCACTTCGGATACATCAAACCACCCGAGGGTGTTGACGTTGCAATGGTCGCACCAAAAGGGCCCGGCCATCTCGTCCGTCGCCAGTACCAAGAGAACAGCGGCGTGCCGGCGTTGATTGCAGTGCACCAGGACGCATCCGGTTCAGCAAAGGATCTGGCACTGTCGTACGCCCACGGCATCGGAGGCACCCGCGCCGGTGTCATCGAAACGACGTTCAAGGATGAAACCGAAACGGACCTGTTTGGGGAGCAGGTCATCCTCTGCGGTGGCATCGACGAGTTGATCCGAGCCGCGTTTGAGACACTCACCGATGCAGGGTACGCACCTGAAATGGCGTATTTCGAGGTACTCCATGAGCTCAAGCTCATCGTCGATCTTCTCTGGGAAGGCGGCATCACGTGGATGAGGTATTCCGTGTCTGACACCGCCGAATACGGCGACGTCACACGAGGACCGCGCATTGTCACCGAAGAGACACGTGCCACGATGCGCACGATCCTGAGCGAGATCCAATCCGGCGAGTTTGCCCGCGAATGGATGGCTGAGAACGAGGCCGGGGCACCAAATCTTCTTGCTGCCCGACGTGCTGTTGCAGAACATCCGATTGAAGCCATCGGGAAGCAACTTCGTGCAATGATGCCTTTCCTGGTCGAGAAAAGCCCAGAGAACGAGGGTATCTAGTTCTGATGAAAACGACGATCTCGACACAGTTGCTAGCGAACCTGCTCCTTACGTAGCCGGGCGGCTGACGCCGACCCGGCGAACCAGCCATTTTCGCTCAACAACCGCAAAGGATCATCCATGACCGACAGACTCATCATTCTCGACACCACCCTGAGGGATGGAGAACAGGCCCCGGGCATAGCGCTCTCTCCCGACGACAAGGTGGCCATTGCTCACCAGCTCGCAAGACTCCAAGTAGACGTCATCGAGGCGGGTTTTGCCGCCTCATCACCTGGCGACTTCCTGTCGGTGTCACGAATCGCAGCCGAAGTCAGGGGTCCGGTCATTGCGTGTCTTGCTCGCACAATGTCCGATGACATCGACCAGGCGGCCGACGCTCTGCGCCCAGCGGACCGATCGCGCATCCATGTGTTCATCTCGACCTCGCAGATCCATATGGAACAGATGTTGCGCATGGACAAGCAACAAGTACTCAAGGCGATCGTGGAGAGTGTTACGCGTGCCAAGGGATACTGCGAGGACGTCGAGTTCTCGCCACAGGACGCAACCCGTACCGACCCTGATTTTGTGATCGAGACGTGCCGTGTTGCCGTCGCGGCCGGCGCAACAACAATCAACATCCCCGACACGGTCGGGTACGCAATGCCAGAGCAGTTCGCCGCTCTGATGACCAGGGTATTCGAGGAAGTCAGACAGGGCAACGAGGACGTGATCCTGTCGACACACTGCCACAACGACCTCGGACTTGCGGTCGCGAACTCGCTGGCGGCGATCGAGGCAGGAGCCCGACAGATCGAGGGCGCAATCAACGGTATCGGCGAACGCGCTGGGAACACTTCCACCGAGGAGATCATCATGGCGGTAAAAACCCGCCAGGACTATTTCAACGTTGAGATCGGTGCAAACACGACTGAAATTGTCGAAACATCGAGGATGGTTGCGCGTCTTACGGGCTACCCCGTCCAGTACAACAAGGCGGTTGTTGGTAGGAACGCATTTGCCCACGAGTCAGGGATCCATCAGCACGGAGTGCTCCGCCATCGAGAGACTTATGAAATTATGGACCCGGCGTCGGTGGGACACCGATCGGTCCTGGTGCTCGGCAAACATTCTGGGAGAGCAGCGTTTGCCGACGCCCTCAACAAGATGGACATCAGCCTTGATGACGAGGCATTTGCAAGGGCGTTCAAACGCTTCAAAGAACTCGCCGACCGCAAGGGCGAGATCAGCGAAAAAGGTCTGCGCGCCATCATCAACACACAGGCTGCAGTCCCGCGCGGCGAGATCACCCTCATAGGGATACAAGTATCGGGTGGTCACGACCAGACACCTAAAGCCTCCGTGACGGTGGCACAAGGCGGAGTCGAGGACACGTTTGCGGGCGAGGGGGACGGCATGATCAACGCCACGTTTGTGGCCCTCCAGGATGCCTTTGGTGTTGCGGCCACGCTGCTCGACTACCGCGTCAGCCCGGTCACTCCGGGTGCCGACGCGATCGCCGAGGTGAATGTCATCCTCCAGGTGGGTTCTTCGACCTTTTCGGGGCGAGGTGTGTCGACGGACGTCGTCGAAGGATCGGCACTCGCGTTTGTCGCCGCCCTCAACAAAACCCTTACCGAAGATGAGGTCGCCGAGTGAACAAGTCCATCGTGCTGCTGCCTGGAGACGGCATCGGACCCGAAGTTCTCGCCCAGGGGCGCAACATACTTGAGGCGGTCGCTAAGCGTTTTGGACATGAGTTCACGATCGACGAACGCCCGATGGGTGGCAACGCAATCGACATGTTTGGCGATCCGCTCCCCCAGAGTACGCTCGACGCATGCCGCGGCGCCGATGCGGTCATCCTCGGCGCAATCGGCGGTCCCAAATGGGACGATCCGAACGCCAAGACACGGCCCGAGGCGGGGCTCCTCGATCTTCGCAAGGGACTCGGCCTGTATGCGAACCTTCGTCCCATCCTGCCCCACCCGCAGCTCGTCGCCGCCTCACCGTTACGACCCGATCTCATTGCGGGTGTCGATATCTTGTTTTTCCGCGAGCTCACCGGCGGTATCTACTTCGGACCGTCAGCGGTGAGCAGCGACGGGAACACTGCCCAGTCCGACATGGTTTACCACACCTACGAGATCGAGCGTATCGTCCGTCTGGCCGCGCAGGCAGCTCGAGAACGCAGCAACCATCTCACCTCGGTCGACAAGGCAAACGTCCTCGAGGTATCGAGACTGTGGCGGAAGGTCGCTGCCCGTGTGATGGAAGACGAATATCCCGACGTCGAGTACGACGTCGTACTCGTTGACGCGATGGCCATGCACCTCATTTCGCGTCCGGCGACGTTTGACGTTGTGGTGACTGGAAACCTATTCGGCGACATCCTTACCGACGAGGCGTCAATGCTGCCCGGCTCCCTCGGAATGCTGCCGTCGGCGGCGATCGGTGACGACGGCCCCGGTCTGTACGAGCCAATACACGGTTCGGCTCCGGACATTGCCGGCAAAGGCATCGCCAACCCTCTGGCGACGATCCTTGCGGTCGCAATGGCCCTGCGTCATTCCCTCGACCTCCTCACCGAGGCTGATGCCGTCGAAGAGGCGGTTGGCACGGTGTTGGACGCCGGCCTGCGGACACCCGACATTGCGGTAGTGGGAGAGCCGACCGTGTCGACGTCCGTCATGGGGAACGCGGTCTCGAAGGCCCTTACCTCGGCTGCAACGTAAACTTCCCATTTACGACTTCGGAGGCCAAATGAACCGCGCACGCGCTACGTTTACTGCGTTGGTGATCTTCGCCGCAGCTTGTTCGGCGTCTTCCACGTCGACTACATTGACGCCATCCGCGACGACGGCCTCGACCCAGCCCCCGACAACATTTGCTGCTGAAACGATCGTCGGCACAGCGGGCGCTCCGGGTCTCGGCGACAGCTACTACCCAGGACTCGGGAACGGCGGTTACGACGCACAGACGTACACGGTGGCAATCACCTGGGACCCTGACACTGGTATCTTGACCGGGACCACAACGATGGTCGCGGTTGCCACTAAGGATCTCGCCAGTTTTTTTGTCGACTTCGCCGGTTTCGACGTACTGGAGATCAAGGTAGACGGTGCCAACGCCGGGGCGCGTGCCCCTGTTCCATCAGAGTTCGACATGTTGGTCACGCCGGCTGATCCGATTGGCAGGGGGACGATGTTCGAACTCGTGATCACCTATACAGGCACTCCCCGCCCCATTCAAAGTGTCGCTCTCCCAATCGATGCGGGGTGGACCACAACAAACACCGGCACGTCGTACGTCGTGACCGAGCCCGATGGCGCATATTCTTGGTTCCCGGTGAACGACCATCCGCTCGACAAGGCGATCTTCCGCTTCGAGATCACGGTCCCCGAGGGCGTCACCGCGGTTGCCAACGGCGTTCTTGCTGAGATAGTGACAGACATCGGCTCCAACACCTGGATCTGGCAAGGCACCCAACCGATGGCGCCGTATCTAGCCACCGTCGTCATTGGCGATCTTGAAATCGTCGACGACCCCGCCGGCTCTGAGCTCGCAGGGGTGACGATCCGCAACGTTTTGCCACCAGACATCGCCGCTGACCCGCCTGAGGCGCTCGGTCTCCAGGGGGAGATGATCAGCTACTTTTCCACGATATTCGGGCCGTATCCGTTTGCGACGTACGGTATCGCCAGCGTTGCAGGCTTCGACGCTGCGTTGGAGAACCAGACTCTGTCGGTTTTCAGCGAAGACATCGTTCGTTCGGGGTTCCTTGAGATCGTCCTCGTGCACGAGATCGCCCACCAGTGGATCGGCAACTCAGTGTCGCTTTCGGACTGGAGTGACATTTGGCTCAACGAGGGGTTCGCAACCTACGCCGAATGGCTCTGGGAGGAAAACCAACGCGGACCGCAGGCACGCGACCTCCTGATTGCTGACGCCTACGCAACCATGGAACAACTGCCGCCCCTCGCCCCGGGCGCTCCCCCGCCGGATGACCTGTTCGCCTTCTCGGTGTACAACCGAGGTGCGCTCACTCTGCACGCGCTCCGCCAAAGAGTCGGCGACGACGTTTTCTTCGACATTCTCAAAACCTATGCCACACGCTTCGCAAACGGCAACGTACGCACTGCTGACTTCATTGCAGTCTCCGAAGAACTGTCCAGCCTCGATCTTGCATCCCTGTTCGACGAGTGGCTGTATGCGCTCGAACTGCCACCACTCCCGTAACTCCTGGCTGGGTCGCACCACAGTGGCGGTGATTGACGCGGTGCCTGAGGGTCTATTGTGCAGGTCTCTCACCAAGGAGTGCAGTGGGCGCAGACAAAGCAGACATTGGCCTCATCGGACTTGCGGTCATGGGGCAAAACCTCGTCCTCAACATGGCCGACCACGGGTTCAAGATCGCCGTGTACAACAGAACTACGTCCAAAGTTGATACGTTTATTGCATCGCTTGAGGCGGATACCGCGATTGTGGGCACACACAACCTCGCCGATCTCGCCGAAGCAGTCTCCTCGCCGCGCAAGATCATGATGATGGTGCGCGCCGGTGCGCCGGTTGACGCAACCATCGACGCGCTCCTCCCCCACCTCGATCGCGGCGACATCATCATCGACGGCGGAAACTCAAACTACGAAGACACCCGCCAGCGGATGCAGCGCCTCGAGTCGCTCGGCATCCACTTTGTAGGAACGGGAGTTTCCGGCGGCGAGGAGGGTGCCCGCACCGGCCCTTCGATCATGCCGGGAGGGTCACCAGAGGCGTGGCCTCACATCAAGAACATCTTTCAGTCAATCGCGGCCGTGTACGACGGTGAACCATGCTGCGACTGGCTCGGACCTGGCGGCGCCGGTCACTTCGTAAAAACCGTGCACAACGGCATTGAGTACGGGGACATGCAGGTCATTGCCGAGGCTTACGACATCATGCGTCGCGGTCTCGGAATGGACCACGACGACATGGCATCGACATTCGACGAGTGGGGAACCGGTGTTCTCGACAGCTACTTGATCGATATCACCGCGGTGATTCTGCGCACGACGGATGACGATGGCTCGCCGCTGGTCACCAAGGTTCTCGATGCGGCAGGTCAGAAGGGCACTGGTCGGTGGACGGTCGATGCGTCAATGGATTTCGCGATGCCGGTGACGTTGGTCGCCGAAGCGGTCCATGCCCGCATCGTGTCAGCGCTCGTAGATGAGCGTCATCAGGCAGCGGACGCTCTCGGGGAACCAAACGTTGGCCTGATCGCGGGCGACAAAGCAGAACTCCTCAACGATCTTCACTCGGCTGCGTACGCCGCAAAGATCGTGTCCTATGCGCAGGGGTTCATGTTGCTCACAGCGGCGTCTCGCGAACACATGTGGGATCTCGATCTGGGTCTCGTTGCGTCCTTGTGGCGCGAGGGCTGCATCATCCGATCTCAGTTCCTCAACGACATCACCGCGGCATATCGAAACCAGCCCGACCTCCCCAACCTGTTGATTTCGCCGTATTTCGTCGACGCGCTATCAGCATCGCACGACGGTCTCCGGCGCACCGTTGCGAGGGCAGCGCTCAGCGGTATCCCGACCCCGGCATATTCGTCGGCGCTGGCGTTTCTCGATGCGTTCCGCACCAGACGTCTGCCCGCCAACCTCCTTCAGGCGCAACGGGACTACTTCGGTGCACACACGTACGAGCGGGTTGACCGGCCGCGAGGTGAGTTTTTTCACACCAATTGGACCGGGACCGGCGGCGATGTCACGTCCACCACTTACGACGCCTAACAAGACCCGACAACTCGATACCAGCCCTCACGGGCCTTCGTGTTACCGTCCCCGTGATGCACATCTTCATTCAACGAGAGCGGGCTGAACACGAACGCCGCGTTGCAGCCACACCGCAAACTGTGAAGCGCTTCGTGGAGTGGGGGTGGGATGTCACAGTCGAACACGACGCTGGTTTACACGCCGGGTTTCCCGACGATCTCTTCGCTGCTGAGGGTGCTGTGATCAGCGATAAGCCAACCCCGGCCGACATCGTATTGCGCGCCGGGACGCCCGCTCCCGAAGAACTCGCTGCCTACGGTACCGACACGACCGTCATCGGTTTCTTTGATCCCTACGTCAACGTCGATCTCATGCGGGCATGCGAAAAGGCCGAAGTGACGGTCGTCGCACTCGAAGCCATCCCACGAACGACGCTCGCACAATCAATGGACGCCCTCAGTTCTCAAGCAACGGTGGCTGGTTACGCAGCAGTCCTTCTTGCCGCCGAGACATCTCCAAAGTTCTTGCCGATGCTCGTGACGGCCGCGGGCACCATCCCACCGGCGCGAGCGCTGATCCTTGGGATTGGCGTCGCCGGGCTTCAGGCCATCGCAACCGCACGGCGTCTCGGGGCCATCGTTCACGCATACGACGTACGCCCAGAAACTCGGGAGCAGGTCGAAAGTCTTGGTGCCAAATTCATCGAAGCTCCGACGACCGAAACCGACGCCGCTGGTTATGCCAAGGAGGTTGGTGACGACATCCAAGCAAAACAGTTTGCAGCACTCGCTCCCTTCGTCTCCGATGCAGACCTGATCATCACCACGGCTCAAATCCCTGGCCGCCCGGCGCCACTGCTCATCAATGACGCAATGGTTGCCACGATGAACCCGGGGAGCGTCATCGTCGACACGGCAGCTCAGAGTGGTGGAAACGTGCAGCCCTCCCGGCCTGACGAAACCGTCATTGTTAACAACGTCATTGTTCTCGGACCAACAAATCTGCCAAGCACGGTTGCAGCCGATGCATCTCGAATGCTCGCCCGCAACATGCTCACGGTCCTAGAGCGTGCAAGGTCAGACGATGGCTCACTGCAATTTGCACAAGACGCCGAAGTGCTCGGCCCGGCGACCGTAATAGTTAACGGGACCGCTGTCGATCCACGCACACGCGTCCTCCTCGGTTACGACGCGGAGGGCGACTCGTGAGCGACGTATTCATCACCGGGATTGTCATATTCGTACTCGCTGCGTTCGTGGGCCTTGAGGTCATTGCAAAAGTCCCCGCAACCCTGCACACGCCACTCATGTCGGGCGCAAACGCCATTTCGGGAATCACTCTCGTTGGGGCAATCATCGTCGCAGCCGAGATCGGGAACGGTGGCGCAGCAGCCACAGTCCTTGCGTTTGTGGCTGTCGCGGCGGCCACTGTGAATGTGGTCGGTGGGTTCCTCGTCACGGACCGCATGCTCGAAATGTTCAAGAAGAAACCCCAGCAGAAACCATGACCGAGCTTCTCTACCTCGCGGCATCCGTGCTCTTCATTCTCGGTCTCAAGAATCTCGGATCGCCCCGCACTGCGCGACTTGGTAACCAACTCGCCGCACTCGGAATGTTGGTCGCGATAGTCACGGTGCTCGTCGATCTGGACCGCGTTTCGTGGGGTGTCATCGTTAGCGGAATGGTCGTCGGTGCCGTAATCGGCGCCGCGCTTGCACTGCGAGTCCAAATGACCTCGATGCCCGAACTCGTCGCGGCGTTCAACGGCTTCGGCGGGATATCGTCAATGCTGGTCGCCCTGGTCGCTCTCCTGGTTTCTGGAGGCCGCTGGGAATCGGAGACCGGTGTCACAGTCGTGCTGTCAGTCGTCATTGGGGCCATCACCTTCACCGGAAGTTTTATTGCATACGGAAAGCTCAAAGGCATCATCTCCGGCAGCCCGCTGCTATTTCGCGGCGGTAAGACACTCAACGCGGTGATCGCGGTCGCGATTGTTGTTTCCGGCTACGCGGGTGTTGCTGGTGACGCAACCTGGCCGTACTGGGTGGCTGTCGGTCTCGCGGGCCTACTTGGCGTGCTTGGTGTGCTCCCCATCGGTGGCGCAGACATGCCCGTCGTGATTTCGCTGTTGAACTCCCTGTCGGGCGTCGCCGCCTCGACAGCCGGGTTTGTCATTGGAAACAACGCACTGATCGTCGGCGGTGCCCTCGTGGGTGCGGCCGGTCTTATCCTCACGCTGCAAATGGGTAGCGCGATGAACCGCACCATCGCCAACGTGTTGTTCTCAGGTTTCGGCACTGCAGGAGGCGGTGGTCCGACTGACATTGGCGACAAGCCGATAAACCGGGCCACACCAGATGATGTTGCGATCGCCCTTGCATACGCACAGTCTGTACTCATAGTGCCCGGGTACGGCCTCGCCGTGGCGCAAGCGCAGCACGTCACGAAGGACCTTGCCTCACTGCTCGAAGACAAGGGAATCGATGTTGGGTATGCGATTCACCCTGTCGCCGGGCGTATGCCGGGACACATGAACGTACTCCTGGCCGAAGCCGACGTGCCGTATGACCAACTGTTTGACCTTGAGCAGTCAAACCCGAAGTTCCAACAGACGGACGTTGTATTGGTCATCGGCGCAAACGATGTCGTCAACCCTTCCGCCCGCGACGATCCCGGCAGCCCAATCTACGGGATGCCCATTCTTGACGTCGACAAGGCAAGGACGGTCGTCGTAGTAAAGCGCTCACTGTCCCCCGGGTTTGCCGGCATCGACAACCCACTGTTCTACATGGACGGAACCCTGATGCTCCTCGCAGACGGCAAGGTCGCGATCGAGGAGACCATCAAATCTATCAAGGCTCTTTGACGAAATGGAGTTCTGTGATGTGATTCGCCGCCGCAGGATGGTCAGGGAGTACCTCGATACACCGGTGCCGGCTGATGCGTTGCAGCGTATCGTGGATGCAGCCGTCAAAACTCCAAGCGCCGGCTTTTCACAGGGGCAGTCCCTCGTTGTGGTGATCGACAAAGGCCAACGTGAACGCATTGCTAAGTCGGCTCGTGAACGAGAATACATCGGGCGCGGGTTCGAGCCGTGGCTGTCGGTAGCGCCGGTCCACTTTGTCATCACAGTGAGCGAACAGGCCTACATCGATCGCTACCGCGAAAATGACAAGCTCGGTCCCGAGATGGACGTTCTCCCCTGGGATGTCCCGTACTGGTGGGTCGATGGTGGCGCCACAATGATGGCTATCCTGCTCGCCGCGGTGGCCGAAGGGCTCGCCGCGGGTTTCCTGGGGGCACACAGCTTCAAGGACCTGCGCTCGATCGTCGACATTCCAGACTCCGAATCGGTGCTCGGTGTCGTCACCGTTGGTTACGAAGCACACAGCGTCCAAGAGAGCAGATCGTTGCCCCGCCGGCGTCGCCCACGATCTGAGGTCGTGCATTGGGACCGCTGGTGAACCGACCGTCACCAGGAGGGCAGCATGCTTGAGATCTCAGAATTGTCCAAGAGGTATGGCGACGTGGTCGCCCTCGATGGGTGCACGTTCTCTGCTGCGCCGGGCCAGCTTCTCGGTTTTTTGGGACCAAACGGGGCCGGCAAGACTACAGCGATGCGGGCGATTTTCAGCCTGATCCGTCCCGACCGAGGATCTGAAATCCCCATCCTTCGAGCAGCTTCGTTGTTCCCCGCGTTCAGCCCGATGACTATGCCGCTGAGACAGGCGCGCGGCGATGTAACCGGGCTCGAGGTGGCGTTGTCGGTCGGTCTCATAATGCTCGCAATCTGGCTCGTCATTAGGCTCGCAGGCCGTATTTATACGGGTGCTGCGCTTCGCACGGGTGGCAAAGTCAAAGCACGCGAAGCCTTGAACTCGTCCGACTTATGATCTCGTCACCCCGACACCTCGCTGCCAAAGCCCACGATCTCGATGGTTCAGATCCCCTGGCACACTTCCAGGACTACTTCGTCTCCCCCACCGACGGCGTCCTATATCTTGACGGAAACTCACTTGGCAGGCTGCCCAAAGCAACGATGTCGGCCGTGGCACACACGGTCGAACACGAATGGGGAACTGATCTAGTGAGGTCGTGGAAGACGTGGATCGATCTCCCGACGGCCATTGGCGACGAACTCGCGCCCCTTATCGGAGCACAGCCCGGGACCGTCGTCATTACCGACCAAACGTCGTTGAACATTTTCAAGATGGCGTCGGCGCTGCTCGAAGCTTCGGGACGACCCAACATTGTGAGCGACTCGACAAATTTCCCCAGCGACCTCTACATTCTCCAGGGTGTCGCGCAACGCGCCGGCGGCGAACTCCGCGTCATCGAGGCGAGCGCGGATGTCGGCTGCACACCGCAGGCCCTGGCTGACGCGATCGACGACACGGTTGGCCTCGTTGAGCTGAGCCATGTGACCTTCAAGGGAGGTGCGGTGGCCGCCATGGATCGGCTGACACAAACGGCGCACGACGGCGGCGCCTATACCCTGTGGGATCTCGCCCACTCGGCCGGTGTCTACCCCGTAGACCTTGCGGGAACGAATACCGATGCTGCGATTGGCTGCACCTACAAGCACCTCAACGCCGGTCCCGGCGCCCCCGGCTTCATCTACGTCCGTTCTGACCTCATCACGACATTGCACCAACCGATACAGGGCTGGTGGGGGCACACCGACCCGTTCGCATTCGACCTGGACTACCGCCCAGTGGAGGACATCCGCCGATTTGGTGTTGGGACCGTTGCGGTGCTGTCCCTCATCGGGGTCCGTGAGGGCGTCAGGTTGAGCGCTGAGGCCGGGATATCTGCCATCCGTAAGAAGTCCACTGGGTTAACGTCGTTCATTATTGAGTTCTACGACGCTGTATTGTCAGAGCTGGGCTGTGGCCTCGCCACCCCGCGATCTGACGATACGCGCGGCGCTCATGTTGCAATCACGCATCCACACGCGTACCAGCTCTCCCAAGCCCTCATTGATCGCAACGTCGTGCCCGACTTTCGGGCGCCCGACACATTGCGTCTCGGAATAGCACCCCTCGCAAACTCGTACTGCGAGGTGTACGAAGCGCTGGACACCCTCCGAGAGATTCTCGCGTCCAAAGCCTATTTGTCGTCCACACCGCAACGTGGTGTGCTCACATGACGCTACGCGGACCTTAAGGCGGAGACCGTTATCACCGACTGAATAGCAGATTCACGACAATGCCAGGTGAGGAGGCACAATGTCAGACGACGAAAACAAGCAGAACGAGCCGCTGTCGAGCGAGGATCTCATTGCTCGCGCCCGCGAGTCAATGAAGTCGAGCATCCCCGACGCGCCCCAATCAGATTTCGATGCTGACATAACCCCGGATTCCTCCGGTACTGCGGCGCCCCAACACAGCGACGAACGTCAGGACAGATACTCTACGGAGAATGCTGAGTTCGACGAGCCGCTTCCCCCGTCCGATCCATGGCAGCCGCCATCATCGGAACAAACTCCAACAGCCTGGGCACCGCCCGCTGCCGAAACAGCCACCCCGGCGGCGACACCGGAGCGTGGCAATCCAACGGACTCCATCACCCGCCCCGCCGACCGAATCGGGACGACTTCTCCCAAGAGGTCCCGGCTGCGGGCCCTGAGACCGCTACTCATCGTCGGCGGGATCGGTGCCTTCCTGGGAGTCTCGTCATTCTTTGGCTCAACGCCCGTCAGCGATGTCCGGGCCGGCGACTGCTTCGATGCGTTCGACGAGGCGGAGGAGATCTTTGAGATCAAGACGTTCTCGTGCGACGAGCCACATACGTACGAAGTGATGCACATCTTCAACTACGCCGACGATCCCGCAGCACCGTACCCGGGAGAAGAAGTCGTTTGGGAAGAGGCTGTCTTGGGTTGCATCGAAGAATTTGCCGACTTCACCGGTCTCGTCTGGGAAGAGGAGGTCGATGTGTTTATCGATGCGCTCTACCCAGTTCGCGCCGGATGGGAGGACGAAAACGACCGCGAGGCGATTTGTATGCTTGTACAAGTCGACGCAAACGGTGATTTCGTCCAGCAAACGGGATCCTTGCGTTCAGATACTTAACGCCCACACGAAGCTGGCCGCAAACTGAAGTCGCCCTGTATGCCGGACGGTGCTTAGCGCGAGTCACATCGGTACCATCTACCCTGTCACCTGTTCGGCGCATAGTTCAATCTCTGCAACGTCACCAACCACTACGAAGGTGAAAACGCGACGGACACGGCCCGCAAATGGCTTCAGGACAACGGCCTCATCTAGGTGGCGATCGGCGAAACACGAGCGTGATCCGTGGAGCGCTTCGGCACCCCATAGTCGCCTCACGCGACGGCGCTCGACACCGGTAGTGGCGGAAGGCGGCGATTCCGACAACAATCACCATCATGTCAAACCTTGCCCTCATCGGAGCTGGCCAGATCGGGACGGCCGCGGCTCTCGCGGCCCGTGACGACGGTATTTGCTCCGCAATTTCAGTTGTAGTCGATCCCGACCCCGCCGCCCGCGCAGAGCTTGTCGCGGTCACGGGAGCCTCGTCACACGCGTCGACGGCCGAGCTGTCGTCGGCGATCGAAGGAGACAGAGCGCTAGTTGCGTTTTCGTCCGATGCCAACAAGGTCGGGCGCGAGATCATCCAGCTTGTGTCGCTCGGCTACCACTGTGTGACCACATGCGAAGAGCTTGCGTGGCCCGACCGCCACTTGTGGGAGGCTCTCCACACGGCCGCCGCTACTGAAAAAAGAGTCATCATTGTCACGGGGGCGAATCCTGGTTTCGCAATGGACAGGTTCCCCCTGTTAGCCGCTGCCGCCACCCGGTCGCCGTCGTCCATCAAGGTGACCCGCCGGGTGAACACATCCCGACGCCGGGATTCGCTGATCGCAAAAACTGGACGCGGTCTGACACCCGAAGAGTTCGAGCGGGCATGGCAGGCAGGTAAGGCGGGGCACAAAGGGCTTGAGGCGTCGGCTCGTCTGCTTGCACACTCGCTCAACTGGGACCACAACGACCTTCGCGAAACGATTGACCCCATCATCGTCGACGGCATCGTGACTGGATATGAGCAGCGGGTTCTTGTGCGCACGACCGACGGCCGCAAGATTTCTCTTCACCTAGTGCTCGACGAAAACCTCGAGGACGAAGTCGATGAGGTGGTCGTCGAAGGAACACCACCGATCACCATGCGTATCGAGGGTGGCTACCACGGGGACGAAGGTGCAAAAGCTCAGATTCTCATGGCGCTGCAACGCTGCCGGGAACTCGAGCCCGGGTTCTACCGGCCGACGGACCTGCCGCTTCGATTCGGCTAAATAGCCGCACCATGAACCGGATTCTCTCACCCGTCTGCGTGTCGGCTCTCGCGGCTCTTACAGTCGCCCGTCGCCATTGTCCGGGAGCGGCAGGGGAAGTTGGTTGCCATGAAGCTTGACATCCTCTCAACATCGAATCCGCGAGTGAAGTCTTGGTCAGCCCTCAGCACCCGCAAGGGCCGCGATAGGACGCGGCTGTTCCTTGTTGAGGGTTTTCGTGAAATCCAACGGATGGCTGCGACGGGCGTCGTGCTCGACACGGTGATCCTATGCCCCGACATAACGGGCAACGACACCGACCCGCCCGCAGCCGACCGTCTCAACACGGTGAGCAAGGACGTTTTTGCAAAACTCTCACACCGGCAGAACCCTGACGGATGGCTCGCCGTTGCGGTCCAGCCGTCACTTTCGCTCGACCGTTGCACTGTGTCGGATCAACCGTTCGTGGTCGTTGTCGAGGGACTCGAGAAACCTGGCAACCTTGGCGCGATTCTTCGCTCGGCCGACGGGGCCGGAGTTGATCTGGTGATCCTTGCGGACACCGTTGTTGACGTGTTCAACCCAAACGTCATTCGCGCGGCGCAAGGTTCCCTGTTTGTTACACAGGTCGCAGCAACTTCGGCGGAACACACGCTGCAATGGCTGACCGAGCATTCAATCGAACTCCTCGTTGCCACGCCCGACGCCGAACACGCTCTATGGGACGCCCCAATCGGAGACAGGATTGCGTTGCTCGTGGGAAGCGAACATTGGGGCGTGTCGCCGATGTTTAGAGCAGGTGCCAGGGCAGTGTCGATCCCGATGGCTGGGACTGCAGACAGCCTCAACGCGGCGACCGCCGCGGCTCTGCTTATGTTCGAGGTTGTGAGGCGGCGACGCTAAATGGTCGGCCTACGGTTTGCTCACAGACCACAGGCCGTCGTCGTTGAGCATTGAATCGAACACGACCAAACGGGCGGTGGCGCTCCCCTCAAGCACGACGGGGGTCGTCACGACATGGAGCGGCACCCCGGCGCGATACAGCGATGGCACCGCGGCAACACCTAGGCTGCGGGCTTCCTTCATCGTCTTGTCGAGCAACAACTCGCCTCGCCGATCGTGCACCACCTGGCGGCATACATCGGGTTCGACACCCGACGCCTTGGCCGCGATGAGGAGGGTGTCGAGTTCGTCGGCTGGCGCCTTCTCGTCATGCAACAACACCATCGCCATCTGCACGAACCGCTCCGCGGCGGGCGGATCGGCACGATGCAACCACTCGTAAAAGCTGAGCATGGTGCGTGCGCTCGGCGACGACGTCGGCGGGTCCTCAGAGAATCCGGTCCAGTCAAGAATAATCTGCGAGCCCTCAATACGAGCACGACCAAAAAGCTGGTGGAGACGCCACGAATCGTCTGATTCAAAGTCAAAGTACACCCGTGCTGCAAAGTCCATACCGCAAGCGTAGTTGCTCGGATGAACCGCCCTTTTTGCATCGAACACATGTTCGTCATAGTATGACCCACCGATTCTGTATCGGGACCTATTCACGATCCGGAGCGCCGTGTCGGCATTGCAAGGCCAGAGAACTTTCGACAACCTCGGTGCTCCGTTGCACGAGGTCCCGTTTTGCGTGCTCGACCTGGAGACCACCGGTCTGACACCGGGTCTGCATGCAATCACCGAAATCGGTGCGCTTCGGTATGTCGGAGGCGCGCTCGTCGGCACCTTTGACACGCTGGTGAACCCCGACGCACCGATCCCGCCGCGGATCACCGTGATCACCGGCATCACCCAGTACATGGTCATCGAAGCTCCAAGAATCGAGGAGGCCCTACCATCCCTGTTGGAGTTCATCGGTGATGCGGTGATTGTTGGTCACAACATTCGCTTCGACATGTCGTTTCTCAATTCGGCTGCGGTGGCCCTGGGGTACGGCGAACTCAAGAACCGCACCGTTGACACACTCGGTCTTGCTAGGCGTCTCGTGCGCAACGACGTGAGAAACCTGAAACTGGACACCCTGGCTGCGCACTTTCGCTCGCCGACGTCGCCGAACCACCGGGCGTTCACGGATGCGCAAGCAACGGCCCATGTCTTCTGGGAACTACTCGGTCGCGCCGGAGACCTCGGCGCCACCCATCTGGACGACCTCCTCCGTCTCCCGACAGCTCGTGGATCGGCGCACTATCGAAAGATCGAACTCACCGACGTCCTGCCGCGTTCGCCTGGCATCTACCGATTCCACGACCGGGACGGGACGGTTATCTATGTTGGCAAGGCAACAGATCTGCGCACACGGGTGAGGTCGTACTTCTACGGTGACCCCCGTAAATCAATCACGAACATGCTTCGAGAACTTCATCACATCACCCACGAAGTATGCGCCCACGAGCTTGAGGCCGCCATCACCGAGCTTCGCCTCATCCATGCCCATCGACCGAAGTTCAACCGAAAGTCGCGACCAGCAAAGTCACCGCACTGGCTAAAGCTGACCGACGAGGAGTTCCCCCGGTTCTCAGTTGTGCGCTCGAGCCGCGACGGGGGGCGGTTGCTGCTCGGACCGTTTCGATCCAAGCCCGCCGCGACCGCGGTGCTGTTCGCTCTGTGGGACGCGGTGCCGATTCGTCGCTGCCGCACCGCAACCGCCGGTCGAACGTCGGCCTGCGGGTTTGCGGAGCTCGGGGTTGCGGTGTGCCCGTGCGACGGATCGGTGTCGGCCTCCGACTACGCCGAGATTGTTAACCAACTTGTGAACGGCGTGTGCAACGACCCGTCCTCTCTCCTCACGCCAATCGAGGAAAAGATGATGGTCCACGCCCGGGCATCACGTTTCGAAGATGCAGCAACGCTACGCGATCGACACAAGGCGCTCGCGCGGTGCCTTGAAGACCGCCGAATCTGGCAAACATTGCAGCGGGCGGGCATGGTGCGTGCCGTGAGAGGTGAGACCGGTTGTCTTGTTGAGAACGGTCGTTTTGTGGCCGGCTGGTCTGGTGACGAACCGTTCAACGTTCTCTCGCTTGCCGATTCCGACGACTTCGAAGTCGAGGAGGTACCACCGACGCCGGCACTGGCAGCCGAGTCACGTCTGATCTGGAAGTGGCTGACAAAACCCGACACCCGGCTACTCGATTCGACCCGTCCACTCGTGTATCCCGCAACACGAGTCCCGTCACTCCCCCACGCAGCTTCGGCCTGACACCGACCTGCGGGCTGCTTCGGGCCGCCGATCACGCGTGGATGGTGTCCAGTAGCCTGTATTGTAGCTCTCGAAGTGTTGCGGATCCGATGATCCTGTGCCGGGTCCTGCTCCCTTTCGGTCCATCTTCCAGTTGCATGTGGCGATGCGGGTCGTCTGAAACAGCAGGCTTGCACAGTCAACCTTGGTGAGAGTTCGGCGAACGTTTCCCAGTCCGATAGCAGCTGTCACTACCGGTGTTGGGCCGATGTTCGAGGATCCGGAGTGGCCAAGACCATACGGATGGCCAAATTCGTGCAGCAGCGCGGACCGAGCGTCGTACTCGTTGCCAGGTGTCCCAGCCCCCGTCTACCAGTTGTAGAACGTGTTCACTGTCAGGGTGCAGTCCGAGGTTGACAAACCGCTACGGTACGCGCTCCTCGTCCACCCAGCACATTGACAATTAGGGCACCCGTACTTCCGAGTCCGATGATATGGTTGTGGTACTTGACGTTCTGCACAACGAAAGGAGGCAGACATGACCGAGAAACTTGTCGGGACCGTCAGCCACTACTACAGCAAGCTGGAGGTCGCGGGTATCGACCTCTCCGACAAACTCAACGTCGGTGACACGGTTCACATTCTCGGACATACATCGGACTTCACCCAGACCGTCGACTCGATCCAGGTCGAACACGAGGCGGTCTCTTCGGCACAACCGGGCGAGCCTATCGCCATCAGAGTGAACGAACGGGCACGCGTCCATGACAAGGTTCTTGTAGTCACACCCGACTGAGCATCGCCCCACGTACGTCGGCACAAACGGATGTTCACGGGAGTTCCGGGTGAACGCGTGCCGAAATGCCCGATGGACGTATGGGGTTCTCGCGAATCCGAGAAGGTGACCGAAACCGCCCTGTGAGGGCGAAGAGCAACAGGGACCGACGAAATCCCTGCAGGGTCTCGCAAAAACGCGTTGAACCCGATCGCTGCGGGCCGCGAATCCCCACCGCAAATTAAGTTGTTCGGCGTGCTGCGCTGCCTTGTCAACCGGAGCCGGGGAGAAACACATTGTCGAGGAACACCGTCACCGCGTCCACAAGTCGGTCACCGGCCGTCAGCTCGAAGTCGTTGTGATCAGCGCCCTCGATCAATACAAACTCCTTCGGCTCGGAGGCTGCCTCGAACACGCTCCGACTCTGAGCAGCGGGCACCACACTATCGGCTGATCCGGCCACGACAAGGACAGGGACCTCGATTCCGCGAATCCTCTCCAGGTTCGGATAGCGGTCCCTCAGCAAGACGGACACCGGCAGGAATGGGTAGTGCACCGATGCGACGTCGGGAAGAGACGTGAACGGCGAGCGCAGCACCAAAGCCGCCGGGGGACGCTCATCCGCTACCCCGATTGCCACGGCCGCTCCGAGCGACTCACCGAAGTACACCAAGCGGTCGGCATCGACATCGGGACGGGCCTCAAGGAAAGCAACGGCAGCTCTCCCGTCGGCCAACAAACCATCTTCTGTGGGCGTCCCCGGATTCCCCCCGTATCCGCGGTAGCCAACAAGCAACACACCGTATCCCCTTTCGGCGAGCGAATTCGCAAGCGAAACCCGGTCGCCACGGTTGCCGGCGTTGCCGTTGAATACCACGACTGTCACCCCGTAGGAGTCTCCGGTCGCCGGTACCAGCCACGCTGCCAGAGTCAACCCATCGTCAGTAGGAAACGTTACTTCCTCGGCGCCGGGTAAGACGGTGGACACGTCCGGCAGAACCTGCGACGGATAATAGATAAGCCGCCGCTGGGCGACCCACATCACGCCGACGACGATCACTATTGCAACGCTCGCGACCAGGACGACCCTCACGATGCGCCGCACATTTCTCGCTTCCGACACCGTCGGCACGCATCCCGCCCTCGGCGCAGAAAGACAACAGGCGAATACCACATGAGGCAAGCCTGGCAGATCCATCCACAGCCACCAACTCGCAAGTCGGAGGCGAGCGCGGTCTCTGCATCTCGCTCGCGGCGTCCGGCGAGCGGTGCTCAAGGCGAGCGAAACGACCTTTCGGCCCCGTACGGGTGCAGGGGTGTCCGGTAGCCTTGGAACCACCGGCGAAGAGGATGGCGTGACCGGCAAACGACGGCGTCGTCGTGTTCGGCGATGGCATTGAGGCGGACCGTCTGCACATCAACTGGGCCAGACCGTGCAGATCGGCATAGCGCCCGAGACTCTGGAACTCGTCGTCGGATGAACGAAAACGATTTCCTTGCAAGCTACTCACCATCGGACTTCGAACGACCGTCCGTTGCCGTCGACGTCGCTCTCGTGACGGTGTTTGACGGGTGCCTCCGTGTGCTGATGATCCGCAGAACCGAGCATCCCGATGCAGGCAAGTGGCAGCTTCCCGGCCGATTCCTCCGTGACGAGAGTCCCGATACGGCAGCCATGCGAGCCCTCCAAGAAAAGACCAGCATTCATGACATCTATGTCGAGCAGCTCTACACATTCGGATCACCCGACCGTGACCCACGCACCCGTGTGATCTCTATCGCCTACTACGCGCTTGTGAATCCCGTCCGCCTCGCAACTGAGGCGACCGATGTTGTCCTCGCAAGAATCGACGTACCCTGGCAAGGGGAGATCGGAGGTAGCGTGACACTGCGTCATAACCGCCAGCAGTTGCCTATTGCGTTCGACCACGCTGACATGATCGCGATCGTCGTGAAGAAACTGCGCGGCAAACTCGACTACTCCCCCATCGGCTATGAACTACTTCCGGAGGAATTCTCATTGCTCGATCTCCAGGAGATTCACGAGACAATCCTCGGACGCTCGTTGAACAAGGATTCCTTTCGTCGCCGAATGCTGAGCTCCGGAGACCTCGAGGCCACGGGTCACCGCCAGGGAGGGGTCGGACACCGCCCGGCTGCGTTGTACCGGTATCACCGCTACGCCCTTGACGAGGAGTCTGGTAACTAACACCTCCACGGAGATCGACAGTCAGACGCGCTTTTCGCCGGGACGACGACGGTCGTCAAAGTAAGTGACGAGCGTCGTTCAGCGGGTCTCCGATGAACTCTCGACCTTCGTGTGGCACCGAACTGCTGAACACACCTGCGGTCCTTTGCACGCCTGAAAGAGGACATCCCACTGTCCAGTGATCATCCGGGTCGCGACCGACGCCCGAGATCGGCACCAAGATGTTGCATCGCATCCGAAGGCAGCTCGTCGGCTCGAGAACTCTCGACCGGTCCGCAAGGTGGCGAGATGCTGCTCTCGCCCGACGCCAAAAACGTTTCGCACCTTGGCCCTACCGCTTCTTGTGGTTTTCGCCCTTATCATTTCTGCTTGTCCCTCATCCGCCGCTCCTGCGGAGGTCCCGACGTCCCCACCGTCTTCAGTGACGAGCTCCACGGTCGCTCCGACGACCACGACCTCGGCTCCGACGACGACTGCACCGCCCGAGGCCACAACCACCACTCCCCCGACGACGACCACGACTGCTGTGCCACAGGCTTCGGTCTGGATCCAGGTTGCCAACGACAGGTCAGTGTTCGGCGGCTCGACGAACCAGGTTGTCGTGAGCATTGTCGAAGGCGTTCCCGGGCTTGTGGCAGTCGGACGAGACGGAAACGATGGGGCACTGAACGCCGCGGTGTGGACTTCTTCAAACGGGATCGACTGGGCGCGTGTACCCGATGATGAAGCAGCGTTTGGAGGGTCCGGCAGTCAGGCGATGTTCAGCGTTGCCGCCAGCGAGTCCCGACTTGTCGCCGTCGGTTATGACGCTTCGGGCGGGGACGCCGATGCCGCTGTGTGGAGGTCGTCCGACGGAATCACCTGGGCGCGGGTGCCCCACGACGAGGGCGTATTCGGCGGCGGCGACGACCAGGACATGCTGGGCAATACCGTTGGCGGACCGGATTTGTTGCGGTTGGCGATGACTATGCGTCCGGTGAGTCCGACGGTGCGGTGTGGACCTCCCCCGATGGCTCTGACTGGACACGCCTAACCGCTGCGACGCTTGCGCGCGCAGACGCGCAGGTCGTCGAGACTGTGACAGCCGGTGGACCCGGCTAGTGGCGGTAGGGTACGAATACGTCGGCTCAGATTGGAACGGCGTCGTCTGGACATCCTCCGACGGCGCTACCTGGAAAAGAGCAGCGGACCCCGGATCGGCACTGGCGGGGAGTAACAACGAGGCGCTTCTCGGCGTTTCTGCAGGTGGGCCAGGGCTGATCGCGGTCGGCTACGACGATGGGAATGGTGACTCGAGGGTGTGGACGTCGGTCGATGGTTCCGAGTGGACGTTACTTCCCGCCGACCGAGCCGTCTTTGGTGGATCCGGAAACCAGCAGATCGCAAAGGTCGTCGAAGGAGCGCAGGGTTTCGTTGCGGCTGGACGAGAGTCCACAGGCAACGGGTCCGATGCGGTCGTCTGGGCATCGCCTGACGGGATCGAATGGACCCGCGCCGACGACCCCGGATCAGTGTTCGGCGGCCCGCGCAGCCAGCGCATCTTCGGCGTCACGGCCCACAACCTACGGGGTGTCCGCCGCCGGATTCACGCAGACGTCTGCTGGGGACTGGGACGCGGCAATCTGGATGCTGGCCCCATATAACTAGACCCGACGTGCTCAACACAGGGCGACATGCATGTGGATCGCCCACACCTCGAACATTCGACTGCGGCGTCCTCGGTCACTCAACCGGGGTTCTCGTAGGTCCGATGCAATCGCCAACGCCTGTATCGATAGTGAACCGATGCCCGCACCCATTCGAACAGGACCACCCTGTAGTGATTGAAGCGCCGAGGCTGCCAGTCCGCGATCTGACAGCGCGACGCAGAGCTCCGACATTCGAGGTGCTGCTTCACCGCAAACGAGGGGCTGGTCCGGTCAGGCTCTATCGAAACGGTAGTGGCACGACTTGTATTTCACCCCGCTCTCGCACCAGCACCGATCGTTGCGACCTGGTTGCTCCTTCGACGATTCGGGACGCGTGGGGGTATTTGGAGGATCAGCTGCCGCGGTCAATTTCCTCCCGGTCTCTCGCCATA
>JADFQA010000034.1 GCA_022562055.1 Acidobacteriota bacterium
GTCCAGCTCGGCCCGACGCATTCATACACATCGGGACCCCAAATCCGGGTCCGTTTACTAGGGCGAACAGGTCACCACCTAGTCCGCAGGTCGTCGGAAGAACAACCCCTAGTACGGCGTTGGCGGAGATAGCCGCGTCGATGGCGGATCCGCCAGCCCGCATGGTGTCGATGGCGGCCTCTGTTGCCAGGAAGTGCGGCGTGACGGCGGCCGTTGTTCCCGCCCCACCTTCTTGTTCTGGCGTCCTGACACGGCACCCAACGTGCGGTGTCAGGACGCCAGAACGGACCGCGGCCGTTTTACCTGTGCCCCGTGATGTGAGCGTGGCACTGGTGTCACGCGGGTTGAAGGTCATTCGGTGAGTTGCTCCAAGCGACGGTTTAGAGCGTCGAGAATGGCCTTGACCGCTGCACTCGTGCTGTCACCCTGTTCGATGGCAGAACCCACTGCCACCTCTTCGCTGTGGCGGTCGTTCGAACCAACCACGACCGCGATCATTATCTTGCGCATACCGACGCTTGCCGGCCCGATGCCGTCGAGCGCCATGGCCGGGGCGCGAGGAAACGACGACTGGATCGCTTCGAGCGTTGCCTCGCCGATCAATCGCAGCCGCGCCGACTCTGCGATCGGTCCCGCGGCGACACCGACATGCTCCTCTTCCTTGTACGAGAGTTTGACGGTGATGGTCGTCCGTGCGCCTTCTGGCTCTTCGACGACCTCGACGAGCGCAGGACGTTGACGCGCATCGAGGGTGCTGTTCGGGGCGTTGATCTGAACCACCGAAACGACACGCCGGTCAATTGATTCACCGAATTTCGCCATGACGAGTGACTGGACGTCACGAACTACCTGTTTGGCGGTACGGTCAGGCGCTGCCAAGACATGCACTTCAACAATCTTGTTTCCGTCGCGTACGACGCGCACCGCGTCGACGGAGTCGAGCCGCGTCAGCGACTCTTCTATCTCCCGCACCTGCACGTGTACCCGCTTTCCGACTGCGTGACTCCGCAGCGTAGTCGTTCTGTGTCTCGTTGTGTTCGCAGAGAGCAACGCGTTCTGTGGCAACCGACCACTGATCGCGACGACACTTGGAGCAACGCACCAATCGGTCCTTGCGTGTACGGCTATCCCTTCATAGTCTGGTGAAGTCGCCGAGAGGTGATATGACCATCCGGGGTTGAGGACCGAACGGAGCTTCCGTTAAGTGGGGTTGGTCGTGCACGTAAACAACAGAAAATTTTCCTCCTCGTACGAGGTGGAAACCAAGGGTGACGCCCAGATCCGTTCCGACCGAACACCAAGCGTAGCGATTGACCCAGTACCGGCGGCGATGTCGGTGGTGAGAAAGTTCGCAAAAGGGTTGATGTTTAGTGAAAAGTCAGATAGCAAGAATCGCACTGGCCGCTGGTGCATTCGCAACTGCAATGGTCGTGGGAGTGGCTAACTTCCGCGTTGGCTAAGTAACCGTCTCGGAACGGTACTGGGCGTCCCAATCAATGGACTAGTAGTGTTAGTGATCGACCCTCTTAGACAGCGACGGCTTCGGATCCGCTACGCAATCGCGCTCGGCGTTGCGGGTCTTCTTGTACTTTTTACTCTGTTTCTGGTCGGTGGCGTCCCCACGGCCCAAAGCTGGGGTCTGTGGATGCTCTTCGCTCCGGTGTATCTATACCTTGAATGGAATGCGCTGGAGGTCAATGATCGCTTAATCGCGTCACCAGGCGTCATGATCGCAATGACCGCTGCGTTGGCGATCGGCCCAGAAGACGCTTTGGTGTTGGTGCCTCTCATGGTTGCGATCGGACCCATTGCTCCAACAGATGTTCGCTTGCGGCGATGGTTCCAGCCGATTGTCAACTTCGGACAGTTGACGATTTCAGCAGCAGTGATGGTCACAATTCTCGCGATTTGGCTCCCCGAATACCCCCTTGAGCGAACTGATCTGTGGCGCGTCGCGCTGGTCACAATTGCGGGGGCAGGGACGTACACTTTTATCAACTTCCAAGCGGTCACATTGATCGTGCGCAATGTGTTTGGCCGCCGAGATGTGCGGCCCTGGTCCAATCTGCCAAGTATCGTGACGCCAGCGCTGGGGATGGGTTTTGTCGGCGGTCTTCTCGGTGCGGCCTACCACCTCGCAGGGAACGGGATTCTTCCCCTGATCGTGATCGTGTTCTTCGTCGGGCACATGACGTTTGCGTCGTACGCGCAGCTTCGCGAGGCGCAGGAGTCCACCTTGAGAGGTTTCATCAAGGCCCTGGAGGCAAAGGACCTCTACACGCGTGGGCACACCGAACGAGTCGCGTATTTTTCCGAACTCATCGGGCAGAAAATGGGCTTTAACGGGACTCGGTTGGAGGGTCTGAGGTGGGCTGCGCTGATCCACGATGTCGGGAAGCTTGCCGTGCCCCGCGACTTGATTCGTAAGAATGCCCGGCTCACCCGGGAGGAATACGCCCAGATGCAAGAGCATGTGCATCTGGTGGAAGACCTGTTGGCGGCCGTCGACTTCCTCCAGCCGATGGTCGTCTTCGCATCGAACCATCACGCCCACTTTGATGGCGCCGGCTACATCGGCTCACACGAGCACGATGTTGGGAATCTGCCAATGGAGGCCCGGATCCTGGCTGTCGCGGACTCGTTCGACGCAATGACAAGCACCCGTTCGTATCGGGTGGCATTGTCGCAGCCGTACGCATTCGCCGAGCTGCGACGTAACGCTGGTTCGCAGTTTGACCCCGAGGTTGTAGAGGTTCTCATCGAGGTATTGACTTCGAGGGGCGAGGTGTACGGTTCTGTGGACATGGTGGACGATGACGAGGCGCGTCGCATTGCCGAGGAGGGGTGGACGAATGCCTAAAACTGCTTTCCGAACGTTGTCGGTTGCGACTTGGATCGCCATGGTTGCCCTTGGCGTCGTGTTGTACCCGAGCGCAAAGGTGAGCCCGTTGTTGCTGGTCGCGTCGGCTGCGTTGTTGCTGGGTGCGCAGACCATCTCGGTGCCGGCACCGTCGGGGGGAACGGTGTACCTTGGGCTGAGTGTTGCTTCTGCAACGCCGATGCTCACACGCGATACGGTGTCGACGATCGTGATCTTTTCGGTCGGGATGGCGGGCGCCTGGATGGTGCTTACCATCCGTAGGTCCGAGGCCGTCGAGCGCGGCAGCGAGTTTGTTGCCGAGGTAGTCGCTCTAGGGGCATTCGCACTGGCCTACCACGGTGTCGACGAGTGGCTTGTTGTATGGAACGGGTCGAGATCGCTCCAGGTAGGGGTGTCCATTCTTTCGGCAGGCCTCGCCTGGTACTTGGTGCGCGCGGCCCTGCGCTCTCTCACAGGTCTTGAGGAGGGCGATCTGTCGGTTCGATTTCTTTGGCTGCTGGCGCTGGAGGATTGGACCGTTGTAATTTCGCTGCTTGCCTCTGGAGCCATTTTTGGCTTTACGTTTCCATCTATGGGTTGGTGGGCGTTCCCTATCTCAGCGCTGCCGTACCTCTTTAGCCACTCCGCCTTTGTGCGATACCATCAGACTCGGGTCACCTACGGTCAGACGATCCGGGCGTTGGCTCAGATCCCTGAAGTGGCTGGACTTGCGCCCGGTGGGCATTCGTCGCGTACCGCAGACCTTGCCGTGTCGATCGCTCGGGAAATCGGCCTCCATCCTGACGATGTGACGCTGCTTGAGTACGCCGCGCTTATGCACGACATCGGACGGATCACGCTAAACGAACCGGCGATTCTGCGCGCTGGATACACCGAAGAGGACATCGCCCAATGGGGTGCCCAGATCATTGCGGAGGCACCGTATCTTGAGTATGTCGCTCAGGTCGTTGCGGTCCAGCACCATCCCTACCAGCATCACGGTGCAGCTACAGACGAGGACGTGCCGGTGTTGTCGAGGATCATCAAGGTAGCGAGCGCGTACGACCACGCGACTCGCGAAGCAGGTTTTGCACCGATCGATGCAATGGACCAGATTCATCGCGGATCTGACTATGAATTCGACCCGAGAATTGCGGACTCGCTACACCGGGTCCTTGAGCACCGCGGTGTTCTCAACGGCCAAGATGGAACACCGTTGACGCCGCAGAGTTAATGTCCGGAGCGCTTGTAGCTCAGGTCGACCTGCTGACGACAAGGTCGCAGTTCCGACCTCGCACAGGACCCGTATTGGTCAACCTACCGTCTTGCGAATCCTCACGATCTGGCGGCCGACCCCGGTGGAGTTCGCGCTCCTTTTCTGAAGAGGCGGGCAGGCTGGCGGATGTGGTGCTCGATCAGCGTTCCGAGACCAATCGCGAAAAAAATATCACCCAGCGAAATGACGTTTCCTGGCATTGGCAAGACGTCAGCGAGAAACGGCAGGCGTGTCGAGGTATCGAGTAGTACGTGCTTGGCGCCGAGCGGTAGCGAGAAGGTTCCCCCTGCGAGCTCGACTGCTTCGGGTAACACCGGCATGCCCCCGTTGACGGCGATGACAGTGAAATTCATCAGTAGTCCCACCCCGGTCATCCACATACCGGGCGCTGTCCAGTTGGCTGCAACCAGGCCCAAGAGCACGACGTAGCTGGTGAGCACCAGAATCCGTGCGAGCAGCCGCTGGTCAGAGTCCAGGACGCTGGCGGCTATCTGCATGCCAAACCCGACAAAAAGCAGCCACCACCCCCGTATAAACATGTCCGTAAAATTGCCAAGGTTGCCTCCGCGCAACAACGCGATCGCAACCGGAACAATGAGTACGAACACCAGCAACAGCATGAGTAAGAGAGTAGTGCACCGCTGGCGAAGTGCATCTGAGCGCCGTTGACCAACTGGCTGCCTGTGAGGGCTGGTTCGCCGTCGGGCGGGGTCTCTACGCTATTTGAAGTACGTCTCGCCTGCGCTCGTGTTGAAGCGGGCAAGCGACGTGGACCCGCTGGGTCGGCTACCGTCACTCGTGGAGGTACCCGTGGTCCGTTACGAAAGTGGCGGTGGTCGTTGCACGATCACTATTGACGATCCTGATCGGCACAACCCGATGTCGGCAGAGGTCATGGTCGACCTTGTCGGTGCGGTCCGAAGGGCTGCCGACGACGGCGACGTGCGGGTGATCGTGATAACGGGTGCCGGTGACAAGAGTTTTTCTGCCGGAGGTGATCTTGCTGGCGGGTTCGTCGACACTCCGCTCACCGGTCATGAAGGACGCGGTGCGTTGGTGGCGCTTTTTCGGAGTCTTCGGCGGTGTGGGAAACCAACGATTGCCCGGGTAAATGGCCATGCCTTGGGCGGAGGTTTCGGGCTTGCTGCCGCGTGTGACATCACGATCGCCTCGGAGCGTGCAACCTTTGGGACCCCGGAGGTGAACATCGGTCTGTGGCCCATGATGATTTCTGCCGTCCTCAAACCACTCGTGCCTCGCAAGGCGCTGCTAGACATGATGATGACCGGTCGCCGGTTTAGCGCTGACGAAGCGTTGCAGATGGGCATTGCGACGCGGGTCGTTCCGCACGAGGAGCTTGATCACGAAGTGGACAAAACCGTTGATGCCCTGCTTGCAGTGAGTCCGTCGGTGTTGGCTCTCGGCAAGGATTCCTTTTACGCCTTTGCGGATGTGGGGTTCGATGCGGCTCTTGACTCTCTCCATATCGGCTTAACAGCATTGGCAACGACCGATGATGCCCAAGAAGGAGTTCGCGCGTTTGTCGAGAAACGCAGCCCCGAGTGGCGGGGTACGTGAATGCGAGTTGAGGCGGACATGCCGGCACGGGTGTGGAAGCTCGTCGTGCCGATGTATCGCCGCTGTCTCGGTCGGGGTCGGCAGCTTCGCCGTCGAGGACAATCGTTATGAGCTGGTCGAAACGCTGTTCTCCCTCGCTCGGAGTGAACCAATTCGTCAGTTCAAGAGAAACGGAACCGTGCAGCGCTGCCCAGAAGATTCGTGACAAATCTGCTGGATTCGACTTTCTGAACTGGCCCTCTTCTTGCGCTTCTACAAACAACTCAGCAACGATTGT
The DNA here is from genome assembly GCA_022562055.1 of Acidobacteriota bacterium. Lineage (NCBI taxonomy): Bacteria > Pseudomonadati > Acidobacteriota > Acidobacteriota bacterium. The sequence goes on from JADFQA010000034.1 coordinate 5,992, forward strand.
TTGCAGTCGGCGGGCGTCATCTCGATCGTCGGGCGATGGCAGCAGTTCTCGGACCCTGGGACCGTACATGAGTTCGTACAGGTGCGGGGATGCCACCGCAAAATCTCGGCAGGCGACGCCGAAGTATCTGGAGGCCGCGAAAATCAGAAAAGCAGCAACCCACACGCACTCCATGATCCTCGTCACCTCGTTCGTGCCCCCTACCGCCTGAAGATTTGCCCAGTCGTGATACGTGTGGGTCCGCGGACGCAAAACCGTCCGTGCCATCGTTCCCAGAGGGAGGGATCAGGGACCGATGACCGGTGCGAGCAGTCGATCGATGTCTGATTCGGCGAGTTGGCCGAACACCGTTTCGACGATGATGCCCTCGCTCGAAATGATGTATGTTGCCGGCATCCCGACGGGTGGGTAAGTGTTCGCCACGATGTCACGCGTGTCGTAGGCGATCGGGTAGCTGATGCCGATCTCCTCGATGAAGGCTTGTGCCTCGCCGAGATCGTCGTTCACAGCGACACCGAGGAACATCACGCCGGGGTACCGGGCGAACGCTGCGTCGATATCGGGCATTTCGGCTCTGCACGGACCGCACCATGAGGCCCATAAATTGAGGAACACTGGCCGTCCATCTGTCTCAAGGAAATCGTAGAGATTGAAGAGATCTCCGTTGGCTAGGACAAGTTCGAAATTTGGTGCGACGTTTTCGTCACCCCCGATGTCGGGTGCGAGGTCCTCCAGGGTCCGAATGGTGATGTTGGGGTTGATCTCCACATCGATCGTCACCGGCGCGACCGACACGGTGTCTCTCGACTGAACCATGGCAAACGCCATCAGCGCTAACGCCGCCACACCAACGACCACGAGCAACAGCGTCTTGCGTTTTGCGGATTCGGCGGGGTTCACGGAGATTTGCTTTCGGAGTGTCAGACGTAGCGTATCGCTCCCTGTGGCTTATCCCGAAATGTCTCTCGATTTCTCCAGGGCTGGCCGTTCGTCTGATCGTTGGGATCGGCAGGACTCGGTGCGGGCCACACATCCTCCATCGGTTTTGAGGAGTTTCGGACCGTCTTCAAACTAGTCCAGGAGATGAAAAAAGATCTCACTTGCGGTCCTATTGTGCCGACGGTACAGAGATGGCGCCCGCAAGCCGGGCGTACGACGCCGCCTATTACACGAGGTCGTCATGAGGGAGCTTCGAGCCGCATTCCGCGAAGGACTTCCGCCGCTCATTGAGGCCCTCGAAGGCGTGGTTTCAAAGATTGCGTCAGGATCCTCCGATGTCGAGGATGAAGCTCGCCGTCTGGCACACCAACTCAAGGGGTCAGGCGGGAGTTTTGGATACCCCAAGGTCACCAACGCGGCGCTCAACGTTCTCGAGTCGTCGGCGCCCGCGATGGTCGAACCGTTGGAAAGCCTCATTGCGCTTATGCGGCGTATTGTCAGTGAGGACGCGTCCACCGTCACCCAAATTCTCGTCATTGACGACGACCCCTTGATCCAGCAGCTTCTGGTTGCGACGCTGCGTAGCGACAGCCGCGATGTCGTCGTTGCCGGCTCGTTGTCCGAAGCTGAGAAGGTGTTCTCGCAGGATTGGTCGCTGATTATTCTTGACCTGTTTCTCCCCGATGGTGACGGAAGACACGTGATAAAGCAGCTCCGCGAGGCTGCTGACACGGCGCTAACGCCGATCCTCGTTTTATCTGGCGCGAGTTCCGGGCTAGCGAGAGATGAATGTCTCGATCTTGGTGCAGTCGCGTTCGTTGAGAAACCTTTTGTCCCCGCCGAACTGTTTGAAATCGCCGACCAGATTCTCCACGGAACTCTGGTTCGGCAGACCACGGGCGACTTGTCCGTCGATGAGGAGTCCGATTTGCCTGGTCCTCACACGATCCTGATCGCGGAAGATGATGAACTCACCGCGACGTTGATCAAGGACCGGCTCATTCGCAACGGATTTGAAGTCGTCCACTGCACCAACGGCCAAGAAGCGCTGGAGGTTGCAGAGCGCCAACCGCTGGCATTGGCGATTCTTGACGTGAAGATGCCACGGATGGACGGATTTGAGTTGTTGGCCAAGTTGCGGCAGCTGCCTCACCTGGCGGACACACCGATCATGATGCTGACCGGTATGGGTAGCGAACGCGACGTCGTCCGGGGCTTTGAACTCGGTGCGAATGACTACGTTTTGAAACCCTTCTCACCCGCCGAGTTAGTCGCCCGGATTGATCGACTTCTGGCGCAGTCGTGACCGCTGGAGGTGTGCGGCATGCGCGGGGCTGGCGTGTTGGCGCAGGGTTTGTCTGTCGAGGAGCGACCAAACACGCGTCGAACTGCGTAGGACGCGTCGGACGTAAGTAGCGTGGCGTTTCCGCTGGCGCCATAGCGGCGCTGCTGATTGCTGGGGATCGACCGGAAGACCGTGAGCTGCTCGTCGCGTCGTTGCGGGTGATCGGAGCGGTTGGGCAGTCAAAACACGTAGACGTCGCACGCCCTCTTCTGGCACACGAAGACCCTGTTGTCCGGGCACAGACGGCGATCGTTCTTGGAAACATCGGGGACGCGTCCGATGGTCTCGCGCTTGCCCACGCGGTCGGCGACGAGTCGCCGTGGGTTGCGATTCACGCGGCCGCAGCGCTACGGCGGTTGGGGCAGGACGCCACGCTGCGGATCCTTAAGGACGCGCCAGAAACCAACTCAGAGGCCGCCTTTGAGGCCTTGGCAGAGGCTGTGTCGCAGTGATGGGTGTCCTCGATGTGATCAATGTTGTGGCTCTCGGGTACTTCGCCGCTCTCAACTTGACCTATCTCGCTTTGACGATTGCGTCGTTCCCGCAGACCCGCCGGTACGTCGCTCGGCTAAAGACCTTGCATGTGAACGAACTCGTCGGTGCCGCCGGCAGCCTCCCGATTTCCCTTCTTGTGCCCGCGTTCAATGAAGAATCGACCATTGTCGAGGCGACCCGGTGTCTGCTGACGCTCCGCTACCCGGAGTACGAGATCATCGTGATCAGCGATGGCTCCACCGATGGCACGATCGCCGCTATGACCGAAGCATTCGAGTTGCGGCCCGCGCATCGGCTACCGACGAGCGTGATCCCAACAGCCGTGGTCTCCGGCGTGCTCCGCAGCCGGATGCACCCCCATCTGTGGTTGATCGACAAGGAAAACGGGGGTAAAGCTGATGCCTTGAACGTAGGTCTCAATCACTCCAGGTATCCGTTGTTCGCTGCTTTGGACGCGGATACCCTGCTCGAACCTGATGCGTTGGTTCGGATCGCGCGCCCGTTCCTCGAAGATCGACGGACAGTTGCCGCCGGGGCGATGATCCGCATCGCCAACGGTTGCAAGATCGAAGCCGGCGAGGTCGAGGAAGTCGCGCTGCCGCACAGATTGCTTCCCGAACTTCAAATCGTTGAGTATCTGCGGGCGTTCTTTGTCGGTCGTGTCGGATGGAATGCCGTGGGGGCAACTCTGATTGTCTCGGGGGCGTTTGGTGTCTTCCGGCGATCGATCGTCGCCGCAGCCGGGGGGTTCTCGACCGACACCGTGGGCGAAGATATGGAGCTGATTGTCAGGCTTCATCGCTACTGCCGAGACAATGACATCCCGTACCGAATCTCATTCATCCCGGACCCGGTTGCATGGACCGAGGCACCTGAGACACTGCGGACGCTCGGCCGTCAACGAAGCCGCTGGCAGCGTGGCCTTGCGCAGGCGCTAACCCGGCACATACGGATGTTGGGCAACCCGCGTTACGGTTCTCCCGGCGTTCTAGCATTTCCGTATTACTTCTTCTTAGAGCTGCTTGGCCCCGTCATCGAGGTAATCGGGTACGCAGCCTTCGCAACGTCGGTGGCGCTCGGGGTGGCTTCACCCCGGTTTGTGATCGCCTTCCTGCTTTTGAGTGTGTTTTTCGGGTCGGCGCTGTCTGTAGCCGCCGTCGCTCTTGAGGAGATGTCATTCCGGCGGTACCGCAAGGGTCGCGACCTGGCCGTGCTGTTGGGATTGGCCCTCGTCGAGACCCTTGGGTATCGACATCTCAACACGTTTTGGCGTCTCCAGGGTCTTTGGGCGTTTCTGCGTGGCGACCGCGACTGGGGCACGATGGAGCGCCGCGGCTTCGGTGGTGACGGACAGGACTCGGCTACCGGACGCGAGTCGACCGGTGCGGTCAGCCGGTGACTTTGAAGGACACTTCGCCAGAGACTGACTTGGCGGTGCCTGCCTTGGTGTAGGACACCTCGACGGTCAACACATAACTGCCAGGGGACATTGCCGTTGCATCGATCAGGAAGCGGGCGACATCGGTCTCGCCATCCTCGAGGCTGTCGTTGTAATACAGGCTCGTGAATGGGCGGTCCGCTGGGTAGGTGATCGCGGTGCCGAGCGGTCCTGTGACGGTGATCTCGATGTCGCTGAGGACGGGGGCGAGGCCGGTCCACTCGACCCCAAGCCACGCGGGCTCGCCGACGGAGACCGATCCGGCGTCCGTGGTTGCCTGAGCAATGTCGTCACCCTTGAACTTTGCAACAGGGACCTTTATCTCGTAGTTCTGCTTGTCGTTCTTGCCGTCTTGAACCCAGGTCGCAACGACCTTCAGCTTGATGTTCTTGCTGCCATACGGGACGGACAGGCGTACAGAGGTGAAATCGATTTCGTTGGCAGACAGGGTGTCGTTGTCCATCAGACTGCTGTAGGAGGCCGTGTTGGCGGGATACTCGATGGTCACGCCACGGCTCTCTGTGGTGACTGCGATCTTGAAGTCGGTCGCATCTGTGCGCTTCGCTTTCCAGCTGAATGCGACCCATGCGGTGTCACCCTCGACGACGGCGGCGGTCCTCTTTGTCTTGAGCTCGACCTTGCCTTCATCCTTGCCGGTGCGTTTGTCCTCGACTTTGACTTTTTTAGTTTCCTCGACTCTGTCTGACTCCTCGGCCGCAAGGACCGGGCCAGCGGAGAATGCCAAGAGGCCGATCGTCAAAAGGAGGGTGAGTGCTTTCTTCATCATGCCTCTTAGATCGGGAGTAGGCGCAGATTTTTAAACATGTCGACGCGCTGTTAGGGCTCGGCCCGTGTGGACTAGTCAGCCGACGACCCGTTATGAGAGACAGTACGCCTCGTACTGTTCGGCTACCTGGGCGCGGAGATCCGGTGACGAAGCGAGGTCTTCCTTAAAGGTTTCGTAGTCAGCGCGGCTCAGTCCGGCAGTGGCCAACCTGTCTTCGAGTTCGGCGTCGAGTGCACCAAGATCATCGAATGTTTGGCGCTGCACGTCGCATTGCCAACGCGCCTCCAACGCGACCTCAGCGTCGGCCGTACCACCACTGCATGCGGTGGCCAGAGATGCAAGGGCGATGGTGATCGCTCCGATGCGTTGTGGGCTCATCTCTAGCGTATCGAACGATGCCGCCACTTCTTAAGCGGGGCCCACGCATTGGGGTACGCGGACGCTGGCTCGTCCTCACCTCCGGGGGTCGGGTTTATCCTCGTCCGGCGAGGATCTCAAGGGTCGCCGCTATGAGGCGGAGGTTTTCGAGTAGTGTTTCGCCGTCGATATGGCTGTCGCCATCGGTGTGATAATCGAGGTCGCCGGGTCTCCAGACGAACACCGACGGCACGCCGAGTTTGGCGAATGGCTCGTGGTCCGAGTTTTCGCCTCGGTCAATCTTGCGCACGTCGATGCTGACCTCCTCGCCCGCTTCGAGGATGACTTCAGCCGCGGCGTCGTCTGTTCCTGTGAGGGTCACCGCCATGACGGGGAATGGCTCGCCGACCATGTCGAGCGAGATCATCCAGTCCGGAAGATTCCCTTGCTCAGCCATCGTGGCTGCCCGCAGCCGCGATCCGAAGTGGTGATCGTCGCGGGGGTGGCCAAGCGTGACTTCCTCGGCGCCGAAGAATACGATCGTGATGGTGAGTGCCTCGATTGGCATTTCGTTGAGGCGGCGAGCCAACTCAAGAAGCCCGACGGTTCCGCTACCGTTGTCGTCGGCGCCTGGGCTCAAGTGCACACTGTCGTAATGCGCGCCTACGAGGACGGTTGCAGGCCCGTCGCCGAAGGACGACCAGATGTTCATGCTCAGCGCCTTGCCTGGTAGCGGGACGGACTCAGTTCTCTGGTGGACCCCAAGGGTCTCAAGCTTTCCCTGGATGAATGTCGCAGCTGCCCTTTCTGCCTCTCCGCCGGCTTCGCGTGGTCCGTTAGCGAGGAGCACTTCGAGGTCCGCCAACATTCGCCGCAGGGTCGCGTCGTCATCTCGGTCTAGGACTTCAGCGGGTACCGACGTGGTGGTGGTCGGTGCAGCGGTCGTCGTGCTAGGCGGAGACGTCGAGACGATCGAGCTTTGCGGTGTCGACACGGACGCGTCCTGTTGTGTTGAGCACGATGTGAGCAGCAGCGTGACAGTGACCGCGACGGTGCGCACAGGGTGGTTCATCCGAGCAAGCGTAGTTGACGTTTGGGGATTCGCCTGGGCAAAACCGTACAGTGTGGTTGTCAGTCGTATCCACGAAAAGAGGTCTGCGATGACCAGCGGGCACCCAGTATGAACGTAGTCGGGTTTCCCGTAGTTCTGGCATCACTGTCCCTGGTGATCATCGCCCTTGGGCTGGCCCGGTGGTTGCGGCTCGGCATCGAACGAGAACTGTTCGTCGCCGCGGTCCGGGCGGCGATCCAGCTCTCTGCTGTGGGCGTGCTCTTCGCTGCGATCTTTGGTTCGAGTCGCGCCAGCTTGTGGGCGTGGACGTGGGTTGCGTTCATGGTCGTCAACGCGACCCGCGTCGTGCTGCGGCGCGCCGAGCACGCTATCGACCACTTGGCATGGGCTGCGGGGCTCGCAATCGCGGGTTCAGCGGCAATCAGTATCTCAGTCACATTCGGGTTCGGCGTCCTTGACTACAACCCGGTGGCTTTGGTTGTGATTGCCGGCATCACAATCGGGAATGCGGTCCCGGCGTCAGTGCTCGCCGCAAAACAGTCCATCAGCCTATGTCGTGATCACGTCGGTGATCTCGACGCCGTGCTGGGTTTGGGCTTCGACAGGCGTCAAGCAGTTCGCTTCATGGCGCCGCGGGCTGCCAGAGCCGCGATGGTTCCTCAGATAGAACGCACTAAGGTCGTCGGCCTCATTGCGTTGCCGGGCGCGATGACCGGACTCTTGCTCGCCGGCGTCGACCCGGTCGATGCCGTCGCGGTCCAGCTCCTCGTGATGTATCTGGTGCTCGGCACCGTTGCCGTCTGTGTCGTGACGGTTGTCACAACGGTAACGAGCGCCGCCGTCACCGAGGACCTAAGGGCGGCGGAATGGACCAGAATGGCGAACAAATAGGTCTATGTCGCTCGGTGTGTGCGGCTGGCCGCAACGGCATGGTGAACGAACGTCGTCACGGCGTCTTCGTCGACACCGACGATGTTTCTGTCCTTGTCCACTGACAGTGAACCGGCAGCCAGCATGACCTCAGGGACGGTGGCGTGCACGTTTGCCATGAACGTCCTCAACATGTCGAGCCCGCGGCGGCCACCACGCTCTCCTGATACCGCCGAAGCCAGCATCACCGTGACCCCGACGAGGCAACGTCGATCCACACGGCTCATCCAGTCATAGGTGTTTTTGAACAGCGCCGGAAACGAACCGTTGTATTCAGGCGAAACCAGGATGAGAACGTCTGCGGTCTTGACGAGATCGACGAGCTGGCTTGCCGTATCGGGGACACCGTCGCGCTGCTCATCATCGCCGTTGTACATCGGCATTGGGAAATCGACGAGGTCGATCAACATCGCCTGAGTCCCGGCGGCGAGAATGCGTTGCGTGAGGAGGCGGCCGAGAGCCTGATTCAGCGACAGCTCTCGAGTGCTTGCGGGCATAACCAGGATGCGTGCGGTATCTTGTTTCGTTTTCGGGTCGTGCGATACGTGGTCCATGTTCCGTTTTCTAGTTGAGGGCAGTGGATCGTAACCAGCCCTGGGGTCCATCGACGACACTCCCGGCTATTGCGGCGCTATGGAAATTCTGAGCCGGCACCTCGCCCAGATCAATGTTGCCAAGGCTGTTGGGGCGCGTGATTCAGTGGACATGAAAGGGTTTATCGATCTGTTTGACGAAGTCAACGCCGAGGGGATGATCATCAAGAACCTCTCTGCGATTTAGGAGAACTACAAAGAGGCAGGGGTTGAACGCCTGGTTATCGCCCGCGTTGTCGAGACAGCCGCTGGTGTCGATGCGTATTGTGCAGCCGTCTCCGGGGCTGAAATCACGGTCGTTGATCTGCGTGGGCCTACGGAGACCGCGCACGAGCGGATCGCCCGGCGCGAATACAGCTCAGAGTGGGTACACAAGCTGCAGGAGCGCAGCGACGAGCTTCGATCCATTCTCGAGTCAAATGGTGTTGCGCACTTCGTTGTGTCAACACAGGGCGCGACACCCGAGGACGTCGCACAGACCATCCTCGAACTCGTCGGTTGGATTGGATGATGAAGCTTCGGTGCCAGCTTCATCTGGTCGATCCGCGGTGGCTCCGTGTTGAGAAGAATACAGGGGTTCTCAAGGGGTGTCATACGTCGTAGAGTGTGTGTATGACGATGCTCAGCTTTCGAGTGGACGATGAAGAGGCGGTGAACGCCCAGCAATGCGCAGAGCGGCTCGGCATTGACCGATCGCAACTGTTACGCGACGCGCTGCACCGCCATCTTGTGCGGCTTCGGGACGAAAGCGATATTGCGGCCTGGATGGCAGCACCCCTGACGTCGGATGAATTGGCGTTTAGTGAGGTCGCCGACTGGGGGCCCTCGGAGGACTGGTCGGACTGGGCGCATGCAGCGCGGTGAAATCTGGTTCGCTGACACGCCAGGAGGCGACCGGCCGGTGCTCGTATTGACGAGGGATCCGGCCGCGGATCGTATCGGGGGAGTTGTCGTAGTCGCGTTAACCCGTACGAGACGTGGCCTCGTATCGGAGTTGGAGTTGTCGCCAGACCTCGACGGCGTTCCAACCGAATGTGTGGCTAATTTCGACAACATGCACACACTGCCGCGGGGCGCCTTTCGGCGACTCGTTACACAACTCTCTCCGCAGCGTCGCGCAGATGCATGTCAAGTGATGGTTGACGCCACTGGCTGCTAATCGGGATACATGCGAACGATGCTGTGCTGTCAGTTCTACGACGACACGAAGAAGTCCCACGCAAGCCTGACACCACCAGCGTCTCGGCATAGCGGTCCCACGATGGGTTCGAGGAGTAGCTCGCCGGCGAAGGTGTAGTTCGTCGACGGCATCGAGTGGCCGCCACCTTCCATGGTCAAGATCTCCAGCGCGGCACCGCCCGGCCCCGCATTGAACCGTTCGGTCGTGAGCGTGCAGCCGTCGCGGCGGTTGGTGTTCTTGATCTGGACGATTCCGAGACCGTCCGGTGTGGCACGGTTCGTCTTGATCCACCACTCTCGGGTTTCAGCAACCGACTTCACAGTCCCGCGGTCGCGATCAGCGATCTTGCCACCGTCCCAGGGCATAAGTGGGTCCTCGGTGCCATTTGCGAGGAGAAGCGGTACGGGCGAGTCAGGACCCACCAAGTCGTCCCGATCGGGAAGGTTCGCAATGAAGGAGGCTCCGGCTGCGAACGTTTCGGGTGTTTCGATCAGCAGCCGTTGGGCCATCATCCCGCCGTTCGACAGGCCCGTCACGAACACTCGATCCGGGTCGACATCGTGGTGTTCGATCACCCAATCGATCACGCGGTTGATGAACTCGACGTCGTCGGCCTCTGAGTCACCAACGCTAAACGGTGAGCGAAGGTCATTCCACTGCTGACGGTTGCCCGTGGTGTCGCCTGTTGTTGGGTTCACCCCGTTCGGTGCCACCACGACGAATCCCTTCTCCTCAGCCAGCGCCACCCAGTCGCCACTTCCGGCTCCTTTTAGGACCGCCCGCATATCTCTGGTCCCGCCGTGGAGCAGTACCACTAGCGGTGCGTTGGCACCGACGCTCGGAGGCCGCACGACGGTGAACACCCGTTGGAGGCCGTCGACATCAATAGTGATTTCTCCGGTCGCACCGACCCGGGATGCATCGGGACGGTCGGGCTGCGCGGTTGTGACGACCGGCTGCGACGAATCGGCCTGCTGAGCGGTCTCGGCCGGTTCGGTGCGACGTCGGTCACCTCCACGGCTTGCGACCACCAATACAAGCATGACGAAGACCGCGGCGAATTTCCAGACACGACGTCTCCGCCGGCGACCAGCGCGTGGTTGCCGCGGGGCTTTCAGGAATACCTCATATCGGTATCATTGTCGGCCGTGGGAGCGTCTCTTTGAGGTTTCCAGGTTCGCAAGCGAACGCGGATCGCTATTGCCGGAGTCCACCTGTTTCGATACCTGTGAGCTTCCGTTCCCTTTTCCGCTTCCACGATCCAAGATCGGTGACTGCTCGACATAGCGGCTGGCGGTTGCGTACTTTGTTGTGACCACGGTTTCTATCGGCCGTCGCCAACCTCACGCACACCCACCACCGCCAGATACGCCCGGTCGCCTTGGGCAAGGCGCAACATGGGGGACCACGGATGTGGTCCCCCATGTTGCGTTGTTTGGTCGGTGTTAGTTGCCCATCAGCAACACGGTGAACCTTCCGTCAGCGAGACTTCCCGTCGAGTCGTAGCAAGCCACCCTGACGGTGCCCCCGCCCCAGCCGCTGTTTTGGCAGTTGACACCAGCTGACGCGTACGTCGACACTTGCGAGTGACCGATGGTTCCCCAGCCGGGGAAGGTCACGACGTACCTGCCGACTGCGGTCCGGGTGTAGGTTATTGCAGCTCCTTCGGAATTGTACGCGTAAGTGGCGTCCGCCGTGATAGGCGCATCAAGAGTCGGAGACGTGGTTTGTGCCCACATCCATGCTGTTCCGCCATAGACTTCCTTGGCGTCAACAACCTGATTGGTTGACAATCTGCGCATGAACGCCGCCATCTGTTCTCGCGTGACCGAGTCACCGGGGCAGAATTTTCCGTCTCCACAACCCAGCGTCACGCCTGTGTCAGCCAGCCATTCAATGTCGTCGTGAAATATGTTGCTGTCCGGAACATCGCTGAATGAGTGTGCCGCCCACGCCCCCGCCGGCAATAGCAACGCTGCTGCAACGATAAACGCTGCAAACAAGTATGCGTGCTTTTTCTGGATGGATATGTTGATCATATGTCGCTTCTCCCTTTTAGACGCCCCCTTCAATCAACCTCATAACCCTACCGATCGGAAGTGCGGTTGTGGGGACTGTCTTTTTCAGCGAGACCGTCGTGTACGGTGGGTCCGTCCGGCTCGCGCGCAACGTTGGGTGCGCCGGGTGTTCCTCGTTGCTCCGCTGCTCACCGTCGGCGTCGAGATAAGAGCCTGGTGGGACGCTCCGGCAGATCGGCGACTGAAACATTGGTCACTATTTTCGAAATCGCATGGGGTTGATCGCCGCGACTGAGAAAGATTCCGTGGATGTTTCGAGAAGTAGCCATGAATCGTTCTTGCGGGCGATTCATGGCCTGGAGACTTCAGCATTGTCGGTACACTGAGGTGCGGCGCGAGAGTTGCCAGTTTGAAAAGATCGAGAGCTTCGCATGAACACCCCACATGATCCGTACCAGGCACGAACGACCGTCTCCACATCGCTTGGCGAACGCACGATCTATCGGCTTGATGCCCTTAGAGACATGGGTGACATAGACTCGCTTCCCTACACGATCAAGGTTCTGCTCGAGTCTGTGTTGCGGAACCACGACGGTCGTATCGTCACCGACGACGATGTTCGGGTTTTGGCCCAGTACGATGCTTCCAAGGTCGGCGAGATCGAGATTGCGTTCAACCCGGGGCGTGTGGTGCTGCAGGATTTCACCGGCGTCCCAGCGGTAGTGGATCTTGCCGCGATGCGGTCCGCCATTGTGCGTATGACGGGTGACGAGAGCGCCGCCCAAAAAGTGAACCCGCAGGTCCCGGCCGATCTGGTCATCGACCATTCCGTCCAGGTAGATGCTTACAACTCGGGGATGGCCCTTCAGATCAACTCCGAGCGCGAGTTCGAGCGCAACCAGGAACGATATGAGTTCCTCAAATGGGGACAGAGCGCGTTTGACAACTTCAGCGTTGTCCCGCCGGCGACCGGCATCGTGCATCAAGTAAATCTTGAGTATCTCGCCAAGGTTGTGTGGGATGCGAACGGCATGCTGTACCCAGATTCGCTTGTCGGTACCGACTCTCACACCACCATGATTAACGGACTCGGTGTCGTTGGATGGGGTGTTGGAGGCATCGAGGCAGAGGCCGTGATGGTTGGGCAACCGATCTATATGCTGCTTCCCGAGGTTGTCGGGTTCAAACTCACCGGCTCCCTTCCAGAAGGCACAACTGCAACCGACCTGGTACTCCGCGTCACCGAGATGCTTCGGGGGCTTGGCGTGGTCGGCAAGTTTGTCGAGTTCTTCGGTCCTGGCCTGGCCGACATGCCGCTTGCGAACCGTGCGACGATCGCCAATATGGCACCCGAATACGGTGCCACGGTCGGCTTCTTTCCGGTGGATGAGCAGACACTGAAATATATGCGTCTGTCGGGGCGCGATGAGGCGCTTATCGAAACGGTCGAGCAGTACTGCCGGATCCAGGGGATGTGGCGCGAGGACAGTCGCCAGATCACCTATTCAGACACGCTTGAACTTGATATGGCGACGATCGAACCATCGCTCGCCGGTCCGAAACGTCCACAGGACCGCATCGCGCTTTCGAACATGAAGGCCCAGTGGCACACGGATCTCGCCGGGCAGCTGCGCACCGACGGCGAGGTTTTCCCTGTCGAGGGAGTCGAAGTCACGTCCGAAGGTGCAACGTTTCACTTGGCCGATGGCGATGTCGTCATTGCGGCAATCACGTCGTGTACCAATACGTCGAATCCCGATGTCATGGTCGCCGCCGGGCTTGTTGCGCGCAAGGCTCGCGAGCGTGGCATCACCCGCAAACCGTGGGTGAAGACTTCACTGGCTCCAGGGTCCAAGGTGGTCATTGAGTATCTGGAGCGGGCCAACCTGCTTGTCGATCTTGAAGCGGCGGGTTTTTATAACGTCGGGTTCGGGTGTACGACGTGCATTGGGAACTCCGGTCCGCTACCGGATGAGATCTCCGCCGCGATCAACGACAACAATCTTGTCGCGACGTCGGTGCTGTCCGGCAACCGGAACTTTGAAGGTCGCATCTCGCCCGACGTTCGTGCGAATTACCTGGCGTCACCACCGCTGGTTGTTGCCTATGCGCTTGCGGGGACGGTGGACATCGACCTCGCTTCAGAACCGATTACTCAGGATGCCGACGGGAATGATGTGTTCCTCAAGGACATCTGGCCCACTCAGGCCGAGGTGAACCAGATCGTGGCTTCTTCGGTGACCCGTGAGCAGTTCCTGGAGCAGTACGGCAACGTGTTCGAGGGAAGCGACGAATGGCGGGACATCGATAGCTCGGAGTCGTCGCTGTATCCGTGGAATGACGCTTCGACGTATATTCAGGAGCCGCCGTTTTTCGTCGACCTCGCACCGGACCCGACCCCGATTGTTCCCATTGCGGGTGCCCGGGTGCTTGCAAAATTGGGCGATTCGATCACAACCGACCACATTTCTCCGGCGGGCGCAATCGGTCCGGATACTCCCGCCGGCAAGTTCCTTACCGAGTCTGGTGTCGAACTTCGCATGTTTAACTCGTACGGGTCGCGCCGCGGTAACGACCGCGTGATGACCCGTGGCACGTTCGCCAACATCCGGGTCCGTAACCAACTAGCCCCGGGAACCGAGGGTGGGTGGACGCTCGACTTCACCGACGGGGAGGTAAAGAGTATCTACGACGCCAGTCTCAGCTACAAAGATGCCGGGATTCCTCTCGTTGTGCTCGGCGGCAAGGACTACGGCATGGGATCGTCGCGCGACTGGGCTGCGAAGGGAACGTTCCTTCTGGGTGTCAAAGCCGTGATTGTCGAGTCGTACGAACGTATTCACCGCTCCAATCTCGTGATGATGGGTGTGCTGCCGCTTACCTACGTCGATGGCGAGAATGCTGACTCGCTGGGCTTGGATGGTTCCGAGACGTTTGCGATCGATGTCGACGATTCGCTGACGCCACGTCAGCTAGTGAAAGTGACGGCGTCGAAAGCAGATGGATCGAAAACCGAGTTTATGGCGATTGTCAGGTGTGACACCCCGGTCGAAGTCGAGTACCTTCGCCACGGTGGCATCCTCCACATGGTGCTGAGAAGAATGGCCGAGTCCTAAGACGTCGAGACTCGCCGTGGCTTCTTGATCGAGTTGTATTGGGAGACCCGTGGTCACGGCACGAAGTCAGTTATGGACCAGCGCGTGTTTCCCACGCACGATGGTTTAGGTTCGGCTACCCAGTCGATGCGCGCTATCCACGCGGCTGCTGCAGGGCCCCCTCCTCGACGCTTGATCCTCCACCACCGAAAGTCACGTTGTCTCCGTACGACAGAGTGTGAGAAACACCATCCAGGGTCTGGAACGAGATCGAATTCGCCTCTCGTAACCATGTGGTCCGATCAGCGGGCCACACCAGCAGAACGCTTTCCGTTCCTGTCTCCACCACAGTGCAGTCGCCGTTAGGGCGAGCACGCCGCCGATCAGAGCCTCGTCGCCGCCATTCGGTACCGCAGGACCAACGGCGAGTGGCCCCCACGAGGACTCCCCTTCAGCGTCGTTCTTGCTACCGTCACCGCAGCCGGCAGCGACAAGGATGACGACCATCGCGATCCCGACCCAGTGTCTCAATCCGACAAATGAACGCAGAATCATGGCGCCAACTCTATTCCGTCGATTATCACGCTACTAGGGGGCGATACGGTCGTGACACCTAGCGTTCGTTGGCCTCTAGGACTCTCAGAATGTTTTCGCCGAGCATCTTTCTGATATCGGTCTCGGACCACGATCTCGCAAGTAACCCGGCCGTAATGTTCGGGTATGTCGACACATCCTCGAGACCCTTGGGGAGCGAGGTGATGCCGTCGAAGTCGGATCCGAGACCGACGTGATCGATACCCGCGACTTCGGCGATATGTTCGATGTGGTCGAGGACGATCTCGATATCACCCATGGGTATAGGGTTCTGAGCGGTGTACTCCGCCATTGCCTCACGAAAGTCGTCCTCGTTGGAAGTTGACGTACGGATTCTGCGTGTTGCGGCAAAGAGTTTCATCGTGTCGTCGCCGGTGTCGGGGACGACGAACAACGAGAAGAAGTTCACCATGACGACACCGCCATTTCCACAAACGGCCCGCAACACATCGTCGGGCACATTACGAGGGTTGTCCGATACCGCATACGCCGACGAGTGTGATGCCATCACCGGGAGGGTGCTCACATCGAGAGCGTCGCGCATCGTGTCTGCGGAGACATGCGAGATGTCAACGATCATTCCCATGGCGTTCATCTCACGGACGACGTCGCGACCAAAGTCGGTGAGACCGCCGTGGCGCATCTCGTCGGTCGCCGAATCTGCCCAGTCGAGTGTGTCGGCGTGGGTGAGCGTCATGTAACGGACCCCGCGTTCAAACAACGTGTGGAGCTTGTCGATCGAGTTCTCGATGGAGTGTCCACCCTCGGCACCCATCAGACTTGCGGTCCGCCGAGAAGCTCTGATGCGCCGAACATCGTGGGCGGTGGTTGCTGCCTCGAACGCTGCGGGGTAACGCGCATTCATCTGTTCGACGAGATCGATCTGTTCCATCGTGTGTTTGAAAGGCGCTTCGCTTTCGCACGGCACATACACCGACCAAAACTGAGCACCGACACCACCACGGCGGAGACGTTCGATATCGGTGTGGACGTGGGGGAGAGGCGTTGACGGGTCCATCGAGTCAAACGACGAGCCCGCCCTAGTCCGCACCTCCCACGGGAAGTCGTTATGGCCATCAACCACCGGCAGATCGTCATGAATCCGCTGGGCGGCGTCGGCGAAATCTGTCATGTGTCTATCGAACGTTCGGTGGAGGCCAAGATGCTTGTATCTTGCCACTCATGCGAGATGCTGCACTACTTCTTCAGATCGAGGCCGAGGCCTACCAGCCACTCCTCGAAGGCCTCACGCCCGCCGACTTCGACAGACAGACGGTGTGCGACTTGTGGTCGGTGCGCGACGTAGTTGCGCACCAGTCGGCGGTTCTCCAAATTGTGGAATCGGGGGATCAGGCCTCATTCACCCCGGAGTCAAACCAAGAGGACGTCGATCATCGCAAGACGTGGGACATCGGTCGGCTTCTTGGCGAGTTGTTCGGCGGATACGCCAATGTCATTGCCAAGATCGATGCTGCCGGCGGTGCGCTCGATTCATTCGGCCTCGCCCAGTTCATCCACGGTGGCGATGTGAGAGATGCTGTCGACGCCGACGACGCGTTTGCAAGCCCTGGCCATGAGATTGCTGTTGACCTTCTCCACGACAAGTCCACCGTGATGAAAAAGATGCCGGTCGTCACCCGGATCGACGGTGTGTTACGCCAGTTCGGGTCAGATCTTGATCCGGTAGGACATCTCGCAACCGACACGGAGACTTTCGTGAGATTGTGTGGCGGACGCAACCCGGATCCCACCAAGTGGTCGGTCGAAGGCATGTCGGCAGCAGACTTTGTGCTGTATAACTGATGCGACGCGTGAACGTGGTGGGGACATCCAGGATACGGAGCTAGATGACAATTCTGGAGGTATCAACCCACCGCTCGGTATTCGTCTCGCAATGATGGGCTACGACGAACTCAAGCGGGTGATAGCTGAGAGCCGACCGTGAACGATCGTCGGTCTCGTAGCGTTGAAGCCGGGCGGTGAGACCCGGCGGGAGCCTTCACGGACCGTTGACGAGGCCCGTCTCAAGGAGGACGGTTGGTTGGACGACGTGCACAGTTGTCTCGGTTGCGATCACAGCCGGGAGCACGATCGTTGAGCCAATCGGAAACACTGTGGCCCCTTCACCGGGGGCTTGTATGGACACGGATCCGTCGGCAACCATCAACACCCGAAGTTCTTCCGCATTGTGCAACGCGATCTTGCCTGCGTCGTAGCGGTGTTCGCGTTGCCAGTAGTGATCGGTCGCGATAAGCAGCCGGGTGCGGTCGACCTGCGAAGGAGCGAGGTAGGTTCCAAGGTCCGAAGACATTTCGAGCGTGTCGAGCGCTTCGGTGATGTGGAGCGTGCGAGGTTCCCGCCCATACTCTTCGGTCCAGTCGTAAATCCGAAAGGTTGTGTCGCTCGGCGTCTGGGTCTCGGCAACGACGACACCCGCACCAAGGGCATGGACGACACCCGCCGGCAGGTGGTGAAAGTCGCCGGGACGGGCATCAAAGGTTTGTAGGAGTTCAACGATGGCTGGCGTCCCGGCTGTGGCAGCGACGTCCGCAATAGAGACTCCGTCGCGAAATCCCTTGTACAACGCTGCTCCGGGGCGGGCGTCGAGGACGTACCACGATTCGGTTTTCAACGCTGCTCCCGAATGGCGAGCGACGTACTCCGCATTGGGATGGACCTGAATCGACAGGTGCTCGTTGGCATCGAGCAGTTTGACGAGCAACGCAAAGGCGCCGTCGGGCATTGCGGTGGCTGTGCCGAGGAAATCAGAACCATAGGTTGCAATCAAGGCTGACAGGGCCAAACCGCGTTGCGGTCCGCTAGCGACATACGAATGTGACTCGGCTGCGTCCGTGGCCGTGCCATCGGGGAGGTCGGCGATCTCCCAGCTTTCGCCGACAAGCTCGCCGATCGGCAGCGTCTTACCAAATCGCTCCAAAGCGCGACCGCCCCATGGCTTAAGCACCAAGATGGGTTCGAATGTCAAAAGTCCGAGCGGCGGGATCATCGTTGTGGAGTGTATCCGTTTCGCCGCATTCCTAGAAGATCGAAGCGCTGCACCACACAAGACGCGCGTCGCGCAGGGATGGCGGGAGCACCGGATCGATCTGCCGGTCGGCTACCGCGCGTTCCTCTTCACGATCGGAGGGATGAGATTTGGCGCAAATCGGTCCGAGCTTGCCGGATACAGAATCCGTACTGAGTAGAAGGACCGAACTGTTTTCCGAATCTATAGTGATCGACTGGTTGCTGATCTAGAAAATGGCTGAGAGGATTGACGAAATCCGACTAATTCCACAACGTGACATGCACACTCGGTCGGAAATGCCGGATGTTGGCGCCTGAACCCGAGAGCATCGCTCGGGTGGCTCGGGGGGTCGTGATGAAACGCATGAGTTCGGCGGCCACGGCTGTGGTCTGCGACGAGACCAGAGACGTGGCCGTCCACACACCAGATTCCGTCGTACCCCGAGCGGAAATTCGCTTGAGGCTTCCATTGGCTAGATAGCTGGCGGTCCGAAAATCAGGAAGGATTGCAATGCCTCCGTTGGTTTGGATCTCGCTGATGGCAGCGGCGTGGCTCTGAAATATTCGTTGATTTTCTTCAGGCACGGCGAAGCGCTTGAGCAGGCGAGCAGTTGCGCCACGCTCTTCAGCAGCCGATGGACCAAGGAACCATGTCTGCGAGCGGAGAGTCGCCGCATCGCCTCGACTCTTTGCCAACGGGTGATTGGCGCTCGCAACGATTACCAACTCGTACCTTAGAAACTGGCTGCTCCGAAAACTGTGTGTGGAGATAGGACTCATCGGGGAGATAACGATGTCGGCTTGGCGAGACGAGAGGAGTTCGGCAGCCCGGTGGCTCGGGTGGACGCTCATCTCGACCTCGATGTCGTTGGCGCGCTTCTTGAAAAGTTCTAGAAGACCCGCAGCGGCGTATTCGGCAAAGAGACTTGTGGTTGCCAGTCTCAATACCCGCTGACCGCGGCTGGCGGCGAGCACTTCTTGACGGGTCTGTTCTTGCAATCCCAAGAGTTCTTGCGCCCGAGCTGCTAACCGTAACCCGCCCGGAGTAAATGCCAGCCCGGCCGACGACGGATGGTAGAGCGGGTCGTTCAACTCCTTGCGCAGCGCTGCGGTGTGAGAAGAGATGGCCGCCGCGCTGATTCCCAATTCGTCAGCCGCCGCCTTGGCGGTGCCGTGTCTGACGATCGCTGCAAACGCTCTTAGCTGTGTCGGTGTCACGTACCCGCACTTTCTGATGTTGTCAGCATCTATCAAGCGATTTAAGGCATCCCTTAAGTCACTATTGACCGATGCGGGGATGCGTCGGTAGATTCGGATTGTACCCGACCTGGGAGCCTGAAATGCAAGTACCTGCGCCGTTCGAATATGAGCGGGCCACTAGCGTCGAGCATGCTATCGCGTTGCGAGAGCGTTTAGGTGAGGAGGCGAGATTCATTGCTGGCGGCCACAGTCTGCTGCCGATGATGAAGCTCAGACTCGCGAATCCTGAATATCTGATCGACATCAACGATCTCACAGAACTGTTCTACATCACTGAGGCGGAGGGGGAAATTCGGATCGGAGCGATGACGCGGCATCGTGATTTGCTTGATTCTGACTTGTTGGCTCAGCACTTCCCGATCTTTCGCGATGCAGAGAAAGTCATTGCCGACCCGGTAGTTCGTAACCGTGGAACGCTCGGCGGATCGCTCTGCCAAGCCGACCCTTCAGAGGATCTGACCGCGGTATGCAACGCACTCGATGCGTCCTGCGTGATCAAATCGACCAGTGGAGAGCGTGTCGTATCGATGAGCGATTTCCACGTTGGACCCTACGAGACAGCAGTGGGTCCCGCTGAAATGCTGACCGAAATCCGCATTCCGCTGAAACCCAACTCAGGTAGCGCG
This sequence comes from Acidobacteriota bacterium, assembly GCA_022562055.1. Taxonomy (NCBI): domain Bacteria; kingdom Pseudomonadati; phylum Acidobacteriota; species Acidobacteriota bacterium. The sequence continues at coordinate 25,748 of JADFQA010000034.1, forward strand.
TATGAAAAGGTTGAACGTCGAGCGGGCGACTGGGCAATAGTCTCGGCGGGTGCTGCAATCTGGATGGATGGTGATCGAATCGCCGATGGAAGGGTCGGACTTGCAGCTGTCGGCCCGAACACCACTTTGATTGGACCTGTGTCCGACGCGCTCCACAATGTCGTGCCGTCCGAAGACCTCTACGAGGCAGTAGGAGAGATTGCGGCTGCGAACTGCGCCCCCCAAGACGATCTACGAGGGACGGTTGCCTATAAGACGCACCTTGCGAAAGAACTTACCCGGCGAGCACTACGGCGGGCTGTGGCCCGAGTCCAAGGACAGGAGGCCTGAGATGCAGGTGAACATGACCATCAACGGCCAAGAGATCAGCGAGGAGATCGAGCCTCGCCTCCTTCTCGTGCATTTCATCCGAGACCAAGTCGGTCTCACAGGAACTCATTGGGGCTGTGACACCAGCAACTGCGGGACGTGCGTCGTACTAGTCGACGGCGAGCCGGTGAAGTCCTGCACGATGCTTACGGCAATGGCCGGCGGCCACGACATTACAACCGTCGAAGGCCTCGAAGTGGATGGGGTCCTTGACCCGATACAGGAGGGATTCATGCAATGCCATGGGTTGCAGTGTGGCTTTTGCACACCCGGCATGATGCTGACCGCACGGGCACTTCTAGACAAGAACGCCGACCCGAGTGATGCCGAGATCCGGGAGGCCATTTCTGGCCAGATCTGCCGTTGTACGGGGTATGCAACCATCGTGCGATCCATTCAGTGGGCCGCTAACAATCAGCTAGAAGCTGCGATCGGGAGTACATCATGACCACAACCGAAACTCCGACCGAGGCAGCAGAAGAGCAAGAACGGCCGATCGGATTCGGTCGATTACTGCGGAAAGAAGACCCTCGACTGATTCGCGGGATGGGAAACTTTGTTGATGACATCCAGCTTCCTGGCATGCTGCACCTCGCGATATTGCGGTCCCCAATGGCGCATGCCCGAATCGTCAGCATTGATACGTCGGCGGCGCTTGCTCACCCCAAGGTGGTTGCGGTCATCACAGGTGAGGATCTTGCCGAGAAAGGTCTGGCGTGGATGCCGACCCTCTCCAACGACACACAGGCAGTGTTGGCGACCGACAAGGTTCGATTCCAGCACCAGGAGGTCGCCTTCGTTGTCGCTGAGGACCGATACTCGGCGCGCGACGCGCTTGAACTCATCGTTGTCGACTACGAGCGGCTTGATCCGGTAATCGACGTTCGTAAGGCGCTTGATGCCGATGCTCCGTTGATTCGCGATGACCTTGAAGACAAGACTGACAACCGGATCTTTGACTGGGAGACCGGTGACGAGGCCGCGACCGCTGAGGTATTCGACAGCGCCGACGTCGTAGTCAGCGAGGAAATTATCTACCCGCGAGTTCACCCTGCACCGATGGAAACGTGCGGATGTGTTGCCGACGTCGAACGTGTGTCGGGCAAGTTGACGCTGTGGTGCACGTCGCAGGCACCGCATGCGCACCGCACCATCTATGCATTGGTCACAGGTTTACCGGAACATAAAATTCGGATAATTGCGCCCGATATCGGCGGAGGCTTCGGCAACAAAGTGCCGATCTACCCCGGGTATGTGTGTGCGATTGTGGCTTCGCTGGTGATCGGCAAGCCCGTGAAATGGATGGAGGATCGTACCGAGAACCTGGTCAGCACAGGATTTGCCCGTGACTACATCATGAAGGCCGAAATCGCAGCCACGAAGGATGGAAAGATCCTCGCGGTACGCAGCGAAGTGCTTGCGGACCATGGAGCATTCAACGGGGTCGCCTCGCCCGCCAAGTACCCTGCCGGGTTCTTTGGTGTGTTCACAGGCAGCTACGACCTTGAGGCAGCGTATACGAAGATGACGGCCGTGTATACGAACAAGGCGCCGGGCGGCGTCGCGTACGCGTGTTCTTTCCGGATCACCGAGGCGGTCTACATGGTGGAACGTCTTGTCGACTGTCTCGCATACGAATTGGAAATGGACCCAGCCGAACTCCGTCTGAAGAACCTTCTCAAGCCCGAGCAGTTTCCGTACACGACGAAAACGGGATGGGTGTACGACTCGGGCAACTACGAGCCGGCGATGCGCAAGGCCATGGACATGGCTGGTTATGACGAACTGCGTCGCGAGCAGGCTGAGAAACGTGAGCGCGGAGAGCTGATGGGTATCGGTGTTTCATTTTTCACTGAGGCCGTGGGCGCAGGGCCCCGCAAGGACATGGACATCCTGGGTCTCGGAATGGCCGACGGCTGCGAACTCCGTATTCATCCCACTGGCAAGGCGGTGGTACGTCTGTCGGTGAAGTCACAGGGTCAAGGACACGAGACAACATTTGCGCAGATAGTCTCGGAAGAAATCGGCATTCCTCCAGAAGACATTGAAGTTGTGCAGGGCGATACCGACAACACGCCGTTCGGTCTGGGCACCTACGGGAGCCGGTCCACGCCGGTGTCGGGTGCTGCCGCGGCCCTCGTGACCCGCAAGGTGCGCGACAAGGCACAGATCATCGCCTCCGGCATGCTGGAAGTTTCCGTTGCGGACCTTGAGTGGAACAAGGGTTCGTTTTCGGTGAAGGGCGATCCGTCTAAATCGGTGACGATTCAAGAGATTGCGTTCAGGTCCTACGGCGCCGGTGACTTGCCCGAGGGAGTCGAAGGCGGACTCGAGGCGCAGATCTGTTACAACCCGGAGAACTTGACGTACCCGTTCGGCGCATACATCTGCGTCGTCGACATCGATCCCGGTACTGCTGTTGTCAAAGTACGACGCTTTATTGCGGTCGACGACTGCGGCACACAGATCAATCCGATGATCATTGAAGGGCAAGTGCACGGCGGCCTAACGGATGGCATTGGCATGGCAATGATGCAGATGGTTTCGTTCGATGAGGACGGCAACTGCCTTGCTGGTTCGTTCATGGACTACCTGATTCCCACGGCGTTGGAAACGCCAACATGGGAGACCGGTTACACCGTCACGCCGTCGCCGCATCACCCGATCGGCGCAAAGGGAATTGGCGAGTCGGCAACGGTTGGTTCACCTCCAGCTGTTGTCAACGCAATCGTCGATGCCCTGAAGCCGTACGGCGTTCGGCACGCCGACATGCCACTGACACCGTCGCGGGTGTGGGAGGCCATGCAGGGCAACCACACTCCGCCGATCTGACATCGATGCTGGCCCATCGACGTCAGGCTGATCGCGCCGCAGAACTTACGGCACAGGATATTGCCTTTGTGCAGGCGACCGTCGTGCGAGCGCAGTGCCCGACCTCAACAAGGCCTGGAGATTCAGCGATCATTTTGGCTGACGGAACGATCGAGGGATTTGTTGGAGGTCAGTGTGCGGAGAGTTCTGTGCGCGCGGCGGCGGCCTCTATTTTCGATTCTGGCGAGGCCCTGTTGTTGCGAATTCTGCCCGAGGGCGAAGACGACTTCCCCGAGAGCGAAGGGGCTAAAACGGTCGTCAACCCTTGTCTCTCGGGTGGTGCCGTCGAGGTCTTCCTTGAGCCGATGCTGCCGTCACCGAGAGTCACTCTGGTCGGAACGTCGCCCATTGCGAGCGCGCTCGAGCTCTTCGCTGGTCACCTTGGATTTCTGGTCCAAAACTGCGACCCGAAAACGTTGGACCTAAACAACTGCGTGGCTGTTCTCATATCTAGCCATGGCCGTTTCGAAGGCGAGGCGATTCGAACCGCTCTCGACGGGGGAGTGAAATTCATCGGACTGGTTGCGAGCGCGGCAAGGGGGAAAGCCGTTCTCGTCGAGCTCAATCTGTCCGAGGACGAGCGACGCATTGTAAGAACGCCGATAGGGATCGACATCGGCGCCAAAACGGCCGAAGAAATTGCACTTTCGATCTTGGCCGAATTAGTTCGGGCCGTTCGAAAAGAGGGGCTCAGGCCGACGTCGCCGATTGTGACCGATAGACCCGAATCTGCACTTGACCCCGTGTGCGGCATGACGGTGGTCGTTGCTCACGACACTCCACACCTTGTCGTTGACGGCATTGACCATTGGTTCTGCAACTCAGGTTGTCGGACACGCTATGCCGAGGAAATCGGTCTCACCCTGTGAACAGGTTTGTAGTGGGACTTGTTCTGGGTGCCGGTGCCTCGCAGCGAATGGGACAGCCTAAACAGTTGCTGCCCTACCGAGGCAAACCCCTGTTGCAATCCGCGGTAGACAACGCGCTCGGCGCAGAGTTCGCTCAGGTTGTCGTCGCCATCGGAGGAGCTGCCTCCGAGGTGCGGGCATCAATTGACTTTGGAGCTGCAGTGGTCGTCGAAAACGTGCGCTTTACGGCGGGATGTTCTTCGTCGATCTTGGCCGCCCTCGACGTGGTTGACGCCAAGGCCCAAGGTATCGTTTTGCTTCTTGGTGACCAGCCAGACGTTTCTACCTCGACGATGAACCGGTTCGTTGCCGATGCCGACGGTCCCCTTGCTGTATCTCGTTATGCCGACGGGCGGGGCCATCCGTTGTGGTTTGGGAGGGAAATCTTTGACGATCTACGCAAGCTCCAAGGCGACAAGGCGGTATGGAAGCTCCTCGAATCTGGTCGCTATCCGGTTGATGAAATTTTCGTTGACGGCGTTGTGCCTGGAGATGTTGACACGTGGGACGACTACCGCCAACTATTGGCCAGTGAGTCAAACTCGTGACCGATTTCACCGATCGGGAGACGCTCATCACGGCGCTCGACGGAGCTGACTACCTCGTTGACGAGGGTCTTGCCACTGCGCTGTTCTTGGCCCAGGCTCTTCGGCAACCACTACTACTCGAAGGCGAGCCTGGCGTTGGCAAGACAACAGCGGCCAAGGCAATGGCTGCGGTCCTCGATGGACCGTTGATCCGCCTCCAATGTTATGAAGGCATCAGCGTCTCGGAAGCGCTGTACGAGTGGAACTACGCGCAGCAAATGTTGGCCATACGGATCGCCGAAGTATCGAACAATAGTGTCACCTCGGCCGACCTTTGCTCCGAAGAGTTTCTGCTCGATCGTCCGCTGCTGAAGTCTGTCCGACACCCTGGGCCAACTCCAGCCGTGTTGTTGATCGACGAGATCGATCGGGCGGATGACGAGTTCGAGGCGCTGCTACTTGAGTTCCTCGGTGAACAGTCTGTGACGGTTCCAGAACTCGGCACCTTTCGCGCGATTGTCGACCCGGTGGTAATCCTGACATCAAACAGAAGCCGCGAACTGCACGACGCCCTCAAACGACGCTGCTTATACCATTGGATCGAGTTTCCGTCGGTCGAGAGGGTCGCGCAGATCGTGCGACGAAACGTACCAAGCGCCGCCGAACCCCTCGTATCGGCGGCGACCGCGTTTGTTGGCCGAGCACGGCTTCTCGACCTCGACAAACCACCAGGAGTTTCCGAGGTGATCGACTGGGTCGGCGCACTCCATGCCTTGGGCATCACGCAACTCGACAATGCCAGCGTGCAAGCGACGCTTAGCGCGGTGGTTAAGACGCCTGACGACCACCGACGGACGACCGAGGCTTTGTCATCTCAAGAACTCACTGTGGAGACCTCCGCGTGATCAAGACCAATCGGACAAATGAATGGAAGACCGAGCACCATGAAAATTGAGAACGAATTTCGGGTCAACGCCCCTATCGAGGTGGCATGGAAGTTTCTCACCGACCTGCCGGCGATTACGCCGTGTTTGCCTGGAGCGAGACTCACGTCAGTTGAAGACGAAACATACAGCGGCACCATCAAGATCAAGGTGGGGCCCGTCACCGCCGAGTACTTGGGCACTGCCATCTTCGTGTCAAAAGATGACACTGCATATCGGGCAGAGATTTTGGCGAAGGGACGGGACTCACGCGGCTCTGGCAACGCAGACGCCGTAATCGTCGCTCAACTGACATCCGACGGCGATGTTACCGTGGTGAACATCGACACGGATCTCAAGATCAGCGGCAAGGTCGCCCAATTCGGCCGCGGCGTCATGATCGACGTGTCCAACAAGCTGATCGGTCAGTTTGTTGAGTGCCTCGAAGACAAGATCCGCGAGCAACGAGAAGAGGGTGCTGCTCACTCGGGGCCGGAAGGCGACGATGCAGAATCGATACTCACGATCGGTGACGACACTGAAGTTGAGGCTCTCGACCTCACCGCGGTCGCCAGCGGGGCGGTGCTCAAGAGAGTCGTTCCTGTTATCGCGGTGATCGCCGTGCTGATCCTATTCTGGCGAGTTGTCTTGTATGAGCGGCAGTGACCGCCGCGACGATCTTTCGGAATGTCGACAGCGCCATCTTTGTAGCGGCATTCGCCGATCGCCTACGGAACGCCGGGGTAGAAGTCGGGGTGCCTTCGGCCACCCGCTTCAGCGAAGCAATGTCGCATTGTGCCCCGACTGATGCCATCACTCTCTATTGGGTTGCCCGAACGTGTTTGATACACGATCGAAATGACCTTGATGTGTTCGATGTAGTTTTCGACCAAATCTTCGAAGGTGGAGGCCTGTCGATCAATCCCCGGCAGCGTGCTGTACCCCGGCCAATCGTCAAGCCCCAGGGAACGGTTATTCGAACCCCCGCCGCGACGGACATTGTGCGGGGGAGAATTGTCACGAACGCTCGGCCCATCATCGTCGACGACGGGGACGACGACGATGATGATGACGACGGCGGCAATGAATCTGTTTTGTCCGAGCTGCTACCTTCTGCTTTCAGTCATCTCGCAGACACGCCATTCGAGCAGCTCAGCATCTACGAACTCGATCTGATCGGTGGTTGGCTTGATGCCATGTTGATTACGTTTCCCACGAGACGGACCCGTCGTTTTCGGCCTGCCAACCGTCCCGGATCGATCGATCTTCGACGCACGATGAGCGTGGCACGCGCAACCGGTGGCGAGCCGATCCGACTTGTGCACCGGCGTTTACGTCGTCGACCGCGCAAGATTGTCATGCTTGCGGACATGAGTGGCTCCATGGAGGCTTTCAGTCGGATCTATTTGCATCTCATGAGGGGTCTTGTCACTCACGGGCACGCCGAGGTATTCATCTTCTCAACATCTTTGCGTCGAGTAACCACACAGTTGCGTGACCGCGATCCGTTGCGTGCAATAGATCGCTTGTCCGAAGAAGTCATCGATCGGTTCGATGGAACGAAGATTGCTTCCAGCATCCATCAGCTTTTAGCCAGTCCGATCTGGTCCAATGCGGTACGAGGGGCAATCGTGATCATCGCATCGGATGGGTGGGACGCTGATCCTACCGACATTCTCCAACAGCGTATGCTGCGACTCCGGAGGATGGCTCACCGGATCATCTGGATCAACCCCCGCTCGGCTGCCAACGATTTTGAACCGCTCGTCGGTGGCATGGCGGCAGCTCTTCCCTTCACCGATGAGCTGTTGAGCGGGCACACACTAAGCGCGATGCACGACGTGATTGCATCGATCGCCTCTGCCAGAAACTGACCCAACGATTGCATCGGATCGACACCGGTCCAGTTCGACTTCGAACGGCGCCGGAATTTTTTCCGAGTTTTCTTTTTTGGGGTGGCGTTTTGGGTCGTTTCGTGTCGGGGGTTGGTGTTACTTTTCGGGGTATGAGTACGTTTACCGTGTCGGATCGGTGACGCTCTCGGTTGAGGACGGCGAGGGTTTCGCTGACGCCATTGGGCGCATGTTTGACGATGAGATAGAGAAGACGGTTGTTGATCTGAAACATCAGGTCGATGTCACCACGGCACGGTTGTTGGTCGCGGTTGATGAGTTAGAACGCCGTGACATTCCCCGCATGGGGTACCGGTTGTCAACGACGGGGTGGTTGACCAGGTTCTTGGTCATGTCTGGTCGTGAGGCGTCAGGTTTGGTGAAAACCGCCCGCTCGTTGGCCAAAATG
>JADFQA010000035.1 GCA_022562055.1 Acidobacteriota bacterium
CTATCGACCAATGGGCCTTCTGCGCAATCACCCAAAGCAAAGGATGCCGAGCGTTCTACGACGAGCGACGTGCCAAAGGTGATCTCCACCACCAGGCGCTACGTACCCTCGGGAACCGCCTCGTCGGGATACTCCACGGATGCCTCCAACACGGCACCATCTACAACGAAGACACAGCCTGGGCACACCGCCAACCAGCCGTCACCACAAAAGCAGCTTGACAAGATCCGCGCCTGGGGTGTCTAGTCAACTTCCATGTCAACCACGAGGAAGCTGTTGGCTGTGACGGCGAATGGACAAGGACATGCCCCCGGAAATCTTCATCGGCGAACACAGGCCCCTGTGGTGCTCAGAGTTCTGGCAGTTCGTCGCCGGGATGCAACATTCGTAACCGTAGACGGAGGACCAGTGCTGACACCGACGCGCCGCCACACCAACCATTGTGTCTGAGTGCACATTTCGGAGACGGATAAAGAAATCAATCCCATCATCCGATCATCAATCCCCTCATCCGATGACTATAAATTCAATAGTCATTTAGTGCGCGCGAGGTATAGTCCGATATACGGGACGTACAGGTAAACCACCGGTCCTTTTGGGAACCTTAGATCGAGAGATCAAACGGTGGGGGACTGGACCTGTTCATCGTGATGGGTCGTGTGTAATGAACGGTAAGACCCGCCAACATGAGGCTGAAAATAAGTTAGTTCGCGACAATCTTGACCTGGTTGGTCAAGTAGTGGCAAGAGTTTCGGCTCGATATCCGCGTCATGTCGATCGACAAGAATTATGGAACGCGGGAGCTCTCGGTTTGGTAGAAGCGGCGCGCCGTTTCGACCCAGACGCGGGCATTCCTTTCGACAGGTACGCGTCTATTCGCGTGCGCGGAGCCATCATCGATTCGACGCGTTCTCGAGATTGGACGACCCGGTCAGTCCGGCGTCGTTATCGGGAGATGGAAGACGCCAGCCAGGCATTCATCGAACGTTCAGGGCGCGCACCAAACACAAGCGAATTGGCAGCAACACTCGGCGTCACCAAGGACGAGCTCAACCAAATCCAGGCACGTAGCCAAGCGTCGATGCTCCTGTATCTAGACAACGAAACCGACGACACCGGTCTGTCCTTGCGGGACACCGTCGTCGAAACGGACACCAACGTCCAGCCCGAAGCGGCGATTGAGCACAAGGAGATGATGGGCACGCTCACGAACGCCGTGGAACACCTCCCCGTCGTGCACAGCGAGGTAGTCCATCGTTACTACCTCCACGGCGAGCTTCTCCAGGACATCGCCACCGAACTTGGAGTTAGCCAGGCTCGTGTCAGCCAAATCCGAGCAGAGGCTCTGACCGCGCTGAGGGCGTGGTTCGGGTCTCTGTACGAGGGCATCCCCGAGGTTCCGAATAGTGCACCAGGAAAACGCGCGCGGACAGCATTTGTTGCTGAGCTAGCAAGCCAGTCCACGTGGCGGACACGCTTTGATCAGGCAGATGCAATGCCGATAGAACGCCAGGCAATGGGAGCGTAACAAGCGCCCCACCGCCGGGGACGCCCCTGATCGGACGGGGATCACGTACCATTGGCGATATGACGGACCGTTCCCGCGTCGAGCGCCAGCGCAAACTTCTTACTGCGAGTGTCACAGACTTTGAGATCAAGCGCCAGAAGGCGTTCCTCGTGAGTGTTGTGACGTCAACCTCCGCAATCCCCGAGGCCGAAGCGAGCCTCAACGAGCTAGCCCTGCTTACAGACACGGCGGGTTCAGATCCCGTGTTCGATGTCGTCGTCCGCAGAACCACATTCGACGCAGGAACGTTGATGGGGCGCCCGCGAGCTGAGGCACTTGCTCAGCAAGCAACGGACCTCGACATTGACGTTGTCATCCTCGACAACGAACTATCACCCGGTCAACAAAGAAATCTCGAAGAAATCTTCAAGTGTGACGTCGTCGATCGTGTAGGACTCATACTCGACATCTTCGCACAGCACGCTCACAGCAGTGACGGCATCCTCCAGGTCGAACTAGCCCAGCACCGTTACCGATTGCCGAGACTCAAAGGCCAAGGAAAAGAACTTTCTCGGGTCGGTGGAGGTGTGGGCAGCAGCGGCATCGGCACCCGCGGCGCCGGCGAAACAAAGCTCGAGACCGACCGCCGCAGGGTGCTCAATCGGATCCACAAGGTCGAGCGTTTGCTTGAGGGCCTTGCGGGCGACCGGAGAACCCGTTCCAAGTCCCGCAAGAAGGCCGGCCTGGCGTTTCTGTCGATCGTGGGATATACCAACGCCGGCAAGTCGACGTTGTTTAACAAGCTGACGGGAGCCGACGTCCTGGTCGAGGACCAACTTTTCGCCACGCTCGACTCCACAGTGCGCAAGCTCGCACTACCCAACGGGCACGATGCCCTCGTGTCGGACACCGTAGGTTTCGTTCGCCGACTCCCCCATCAGCTAATCAAGGCGTTTGCGGCGACGCTCGAAGAGGTCGCGGACGCCGATGTCCTGTTACACGTTGTGGACGCCAGCGACGCCGATCCGGACCAGCAAATCGAATCCGTCCGCACAGTTCTACGCGAAATCGGTGCAAGCGATATCGAAGAACTATTGGTTTTCAACAAGGTCGACGTCGCACCCGCCGCCGCAGTGCAGCGACTGCTGACGCTACATCCGGGGTCCATTGCAGTGAGCGCCGTCACGGGAGAGGGAATCGACAAGTTACTCGACGCTGCGCTTGTCGCGTTACGTGCGGGGACCGTCGAGGTTCGTCTTCTTGTGCCATACGCTAAGGGTGACGTCGTTGCAAAACTTCACGAAGACGCCGAGGTCTTGTCTGTCGAACACGGCGAACGCGGGACGCTGGTAACCGCCCTGATCCCGGCGGCAGACATGGCCCAATACGCTCGCTACGTCCAGGTGTAACAGCCCTAGAGCATGTCTAGAACGTTGTGGTTCGGCGGGTCCTCACCGCCATCCGACCCACCATTTGATCGCCGATGAGCCACCACTGGGATAAGCGCAAACGACACGTAGACAACCTGGACGACGAGAGCCAGTATGCCCGCGGTGGCCAGTCCAAGCTCTACGGGAAACGTCGGCAAAACGGGGATCAGGGCACCCAGCACCCAGGCGACCTGGAAGAAAGTCTCGGAGCTCGTGAACGCTCTCCCCCGCATGTCGGCGGGTACAGTCGACTGGAGCAATCCGTCGAAACCAAACTTGGCGGTTCCCCACGCAAAACCAGCAGCCGCTGCGAGCGCTGCAGCCGCTGGAAGGCCGAAATACTGCGCCGCGATGAACGCGGCTCCAGCCTCGACGGCCAGACCGACCACCACCATCGGTTCCTCAGAGATGAAACGGTCAAGGACAGGTGCGACAAACGCGGCAAGGAAGTAGCCGAGACCACCCGCACCAAGAAGGACCGCAAAATCCAGACCACCTGCATCGACAGAGCGAAAACTGAACGCGACAAGAAGCAAAATGAATCCATTGAGAAACCGCACGCTTGCGGTCGCAAACCGAGCGAGTCTGACTTCTTGAGGCAGACTCCTGCGAACCTTTCCCTTGTGCGGTCCTCGCGCACTGTGAGTTATGAGGCTCGGCAAAGTCGGCAGGCCGCTTGCGGCCGCGGCCGACAACCCGAACGCCACAGCCGCAGAGACCAACGCAAACGCGGGGCCCGTGAGGGCAACTCCAATCGCCGCGACGACGGCCGCCAGCGACCCAAGTATCCCGACACGGGCAAGTTGAGCATTGGCGGCAATGAGCTCGCGACGATCACCAACAACCTGGGGAAGAAGAGCACTCTTGCTGATACCGTGAAAACGCGACAACACTAAAAGAGTGAACGCCAGCGGAAACAACAGAACCGAATCGAGAGACACCATCATCGCAATCGCAACGACTACGCGCAGCGCCGAACTCACGATGAGTCCGCCACGATAGGCAGTCGGGAAGCGCTCAAAAAACGCACCAAGGAACGGACCGATGAGGGCGAACGGGGCGAGAGTAATTAGCAGATATTGAGCAACATTCGACCGTGCCTCTGTCGTTGGCACCGAGAAGAACAGCGTGCCGGCGAGAGCAACCGCGATCATTGTATCGCCGGCCACCGCTGCGGCATGGGACTCCGCAAGCCTCCGATACCCGACGCCGCGGGTCGTGAACATGCGGTGCATCCGCTTTGCAACCACGACACCACCTCTTCCGACTGCGCGGACAGTCGCACGGGTCCGCGGTGCCTTCGGGCGGGCTCCAGGAACCGAGGGGGGTGAATCAGCCATTAGCTCTTCGCTCGCGCGTCGCATTCTCGCCATAACCCATCGCGGTCAACCGCGTCCGAATTCTGTCCGCAACGGCGTCGAACTCTGCCGCGGCTACATCGGTCGACGCCCGGGAAAACGACAACTCGCTCTCGACGTTGAAGGGTATGAGATGCATGTGTGCGTGCGGCACCTCGAGTCCAGCGATGATCATGCCAACGCGGGCCGGAGTGAACTCGTCGTTTAGCGCCCGCCCGATCCGGACCGAGACGATCATCAGGTCGGCAGCTAGATCCTCCGGCAGGTCGGTCCAGTGATCGATTTCGCGCCGGGGTACGACAAGAACGTGGCCTGGGTTGATCGGCGCAATCGTCAGAAACGCGGCGACGGTGTCGTCCTGCCACACGAATCGTCCTGGGATGGTGCCATTCATTATCAGGGTGAAGATCGAAGCCATAGCTCAAGAGTACCAAAGCGGCGGCGCGAGACTTTGCGGGTCTAGGGACCCCCAGTCGGTGCGGTTCTAGACGAGGGGTGAGGCGCGCCTCGCACTCGTGCGCTCTGCAATCTGTGCCACCATCCGCCAGCCAACCATCGTGGCGACCAACCAAGCGGTGGCGACAATGACGAACGGCGTTGCGGTGCCATCGGCGAACGCTACGCGTCGCAGGACAAGACCAACCACCGCGGTCACAAATCCAAGACCGAGACCGGTAGAGATTCGGGATGGCGACCGCCACGCCCGTGTGACAACAACCCCGAGACCGAATGCAACCAGAAAGGGTGTGGCGACACGCAGCGTCTCACCCCACTCGTTTGCAAGACCGTGACTCTCACGCCCAAGTAGAACGAACGACACCACAGCCAGCCCGTCAAGTATCCAGAACCACCGTTTCATGAATCCGAGGATACCGGTGTGGCCGCGCAACCTGGTCTTGGTCGCTCGTCTCCACCGGGCAAGACCAACGTCACATGTTGGTCTGCAACAGCATTCGGCGGGCGAGTACTCTGAGCGACACGGCAGCACCGTTTCGATTCGAAGTTTGGACATGTCATGAGTTTTGTGCGTTGGGGAGTGTTGAGCACGGCCAAGATAGGGCGGACATTGGTGATTCCCGCCATGCAAGATGCGCAACGGTGCGAGGTTGTGGCCATTGCATCGCGAGATGCTGCGGTAGCGCGTAGTGTCGCTAACGACCTTTCCATTGAGCGGGCATACGGCTCGTACGACGCCCTCCTTGCCGACGCCGACATCGACGCCGTCTACATCCCCCTGCCAAACCACATGCACGCGCAATGGACGATCGCCGCGGCGAGGCAAGGCAAACACGTTCTTTGCGAGAAACCCATTGCGCTGTCTGTCGCCGAGGCGACCACGATGGTGACAGCGGGTGCCGAGACCGGAGTGATCCTCCGCGAGGCGTTCATGTATCGCTACCAGCCTACGTGGCAGGCTGTCTTGCGCCTCATCGGCGAAGGCGACATCGGCGAGATAACCGGCGTCGATAGCTTCTTCTCCTACTTCAACGACGACCCGTCGAACATCCGCAACGTTCTCAAGTACGGGGGCGGTGCGCTCATGGACATCGGGTGTTATCCAATCCACCTCTCACGACTGCTGATGGGCGGCGAACCGACACAGATCACAGCATCGACTCGCCGCGACCCGACAACGGGCGTTGACACATACGTTGCCGCGATCCTTGAGTTCGGGGACCGAATCGCAACGTTCGCGTGCTCCACAAGAGTCGAACCCGATCAGCGAGTTGACATCTACGGGACGGCTGGTCGTGTGTCTATCGAGATCCCGTTCAACCCACCCGAAGATCAGCCCACGAGATTTACGCTCACCAGGGATGGCGGATCGAAATCCCAGATATTCGAATTCGAGGCATCCAACCATTACACCCTTCAGGCCGAAGCGATGGCGGCGGCAATTCTCGACGGCGACAGCCTGCAAGATTCCGGCGAGGACGTACTGGGCAACATCGCCGTGATCGAGAGAGTGTTCGCCGCCGCGGGTTAGCCCAGATCCCCGCATTCACGGAACCTGACACGCTATGACTGAGCAGTACTCCGCTGCGCGAGACGCCGTGCGCCGGCGCCTTCAGCGCCTAACGCGTCGCCAGAGTTGATCAGGCCACATGACGTGAGCGACACACACCCGCAGCCGATACACCGAGTGAGTTGATCGCGCAGCAGATTAAGCCTTTCGATCCGTTCATCAAGCGCCTCCCGCCATGTTTGCGAGAGCCGAGTCCAGTCCTCCTCTGTGGGTGTTCGGGCGGCTGGCAGCGTTGCAAACGACTCAGTGATTTCGCTCAACGTAAGACCGACCGATTGGGCTGCCCGGATGATGGCGACCCTGATGATGGGGCACGCGATCGGTTCTACCTTTCGAAGGGCCACGGGCCGCAGGCGTTCTATGCGGTACTCGCGGCAACCGGGTTCATCGACCCCGCCACGCTTGATGATTTTGCAACCACGACCAGCACGCTCGGCCACCACCCCGATCGGACACTCATTCGCGGCGTGGAGATTGGGAGTGGGTCTCTCGGCCACGGACTTCCCTTGGCGATCGGCGCCTACCGCGCCATTGCAGCCAAGGGACTCGACACGCCGCGGTTCTTCGTCCTCGTCGGTGATGCGGAACTCGACGAGGGCTCGAACATGGAAGCGATTCAGGTTGCTGGGCGGATAGGCATGGACCGCCTCACCGTGATCGTGATCGACAACGACAGCTCTACGTACGGATGGAGTCACGACATCGGTGCTCGATTCGAGGTCGAAGGGTGGGTGACGTCCGAAGTAAACGGGCGCGACGTCGATGCTCTCGTACGTGTGCTCGACGAGACACACGACCGCCCGCATGTGGTCGTGGCCTACACCGAGAGGAAGTTCTCATGAGGATTGCGTTCGTGGAAACCGTGACCGAGTTGCTTGACGAGCGAGACGACATAGCGCTGGTACTGGCAGATATCAGTGTGTCGCTGTTTGAACGATCGGGTGCAGTGTCATCTCACCCTCAAAGAGTGTTCAATGTCGGTATCCGCGAACAGCTGATGGTGAGTGTCGCCGGCGGCATGGCGGTTGAGGGCATGCGCCCGATTGCGCACTCCTACACGCCGTTTCTTATCGAGCGCGCATACGAGCAGATCAAACTCGACCTCGGACACCAGGGCGTCGCGGCAATCCTGGTGAGCATCGGCGCTAGCTACGACGCTTCAAGTGTTGGTAGGACTCATGCGGCGCCCGAGGATGTCTCCCTGATCAACGCGCTCCCCGAGTGGACCGTGCACTTGCCCGGCCACGCCAACGAGGTGCGAACACTTCTCCGTGACGCCGCTGCCGATACAGGCAACGTCTACATCCGACTCAGCGAAACACAGAACAAGGATGCAATCAAGAACCCCGCCAGTCTCACCACCATTCGAGAGGCTTCGCCCGACACGCCACTGGTGATCGCGGTGGGTCCGATGCTCGACCGGGTCGTCGGTGCCACCTCCGGCATTGACGTCCGCGTCGTATATACAACGACGCTGGGGCAACAGTCATCAGAAGATCTCGCGCTCCTGGCAACTGGAGGCGACGTGATCGTTGTCGAGCCAGCCAGCGTGGGCACATCCATTGCCCATATCGCCGGCAGACTTAACGATCGACCGCGTCGCTTTCTCGGCATCGGCGTGCCTCTTGGCGAACATCGCATGTACGGGACAATTGCGGACCATGACATCCAACATCAGCTCGATACAGGGGGCATCCGGCGCCAGATTGAGCACTGGCTGGCCGGATGAGCCGCGGCTGTGTTCGTGTAACGTCGCGCCATGGAGTACTTCACAGTCCACATAGGTGACGATGGGATCGCACGGTGCTGGTGGGGTATCGAACCCGACATCTACCGTCGCTACCACGACAACGAGTGGGGAATGCCGGTGTCGGATGAACATCGCCTGTTCGAGAAGCTGTGCCTTGAAGGCTTCCAGTCTGGCCTGAGCTGGTTGACGATTCTCAACAAACGCGAGGCGTTCAGGGAGGTGTTCGCCAGCTTCGACTTCGATCAGGTGGCCGAGTTCACAGAGGAAGATGTCGAGCGCCTTCTCACTGACGCCCGCATAGTGCGTCATAGGGGCAAGATCGAGGCGACGATCAACAACGCTGCCAGAGCGCAGGAACTTCGCGAGGAGTTCGGGTCGTTGGCTACATATTTCTGGGGTTACGAACCGACTGATACCGCTGGTCGTTCGATCCGCGAATCGAAAACTCCAGAGTCGATCGCGATGGCGAAAGATCTCAAGAAACGAGGGTTCAAGTTCTTTGGGCCAACCACTGCGTACGCCTTTATGCAGGCAATGGGGATAGTCAACGATCACCTCTCCGAATGCGCCTCGTATCTAATCGTGGCAGACGCCCGTACCGCCTACGTGCGACCAACGTAGTCCATCACACCATCACCGTTGCGTCGGTTCAGACCTCCGCCCCGGCGAACGTCATTGCCCGAATACTCCCGCTAGTTTTCCAAGAGGGGGATCAGTTTGACACTCCCGTCGGCGAGTCGCAAGAATGAGTGGAGGAAGGCTGCCACGTGATCGCCGACGCATCGACTTCGTCCGACCCGGCCGGCTGTGTGCCGCGCTCTAGGTTGTTCCGACCGCCCGTTCCTGGGCATCACGTGAGTGCTCAAGGACCACTTTCATGATTGCCCGGACGTAGGCGGGATCTATGCCCAGTTCTTCGGCGTCCGCGGCCGCTTCATCAAGCAATTCCGCTTCGCGATCTGGCGACCGAAGCGGAAGCCCGCGAGCGACTTTGATGTGGGCAATGCCGATCGAACTGTGGAGGCGGCGTTTCAGGAGCTTGATGATCTCCCGGTCGAGCCGGTCGATCTCGTCGCGCAACGCAGGGATCCCAAGCAGGTCCATCAACGTGGTAAACCCTTTCACCGTCATTTGCCCACCGTTCCCGGCTAGGGCGTTGTCGGGATCCGGGTGGACAGAGACGATCAGACCGTCGGCACCGGCACCGCGACCCGCCATTGCGAGCGGCTCCATCAATGAGACACCTCCCTTTGCGGGCGCCGGATTAATAATTACCGGGAGATGTGAGAGTTGCTGGATTGCGGGAATGGCCGTGATATCGATGGTGTCCGTGGTGCGCGGGTCGAAACCGCGGCTCCCTCGCTCGCACAGCACAAGGTTGTTGTTGTCCTCAGCAAGAATGTACTCGGCCGCCATGAGCAGCTCATCCACCGTTGCTGACGGCCCGCGGGTAAGGATTACAGGCTTCCCGGTGCGCCCAACATCACGAAGCAGTACGAAGTTCTGCATGTTGTCCGGGCCGATCTCAAGCATGTCCACATGGTCCGCAACGAGCCCAAGATGGCCAACATCAAGGACTTCGGTAACCGTTGCAAGACCTGTCGCCTTGCCGGCATGCTCGAGAATCCACAAGCTCTCTTCGCCGAGACCCTTGAAACCATATGGGGTCTCCCCGGCGCGAAACGTTCCGGCGCGCAACATCGACGCCCCCGCCTTGAGAACTGCCGACGCGACCGTCATAACCTGCTCTTCCGACTCGACAGCGACCGGGCCTGCGATAACCGGGTACGACCCGTCGCCAAACCTGACGGCACCAACCGAGACGACCGTGGTTTCGACATCGGGCCTGCGAAGGCTTTTGAGAATTGGCTTTGTTGACATGATGACTCCCTTGGGAGACTCCGGACAAAGGAAAACCCGAAGCCTCGTGATGGCTTCGGGCGTTTTAGTGGTTGTGACTACCGGCTCACATACCTCTTGCCCGAGCCATCGGCCCGGTAAAGAAATACGTAAACAGGTAGTCGTGCGCCTTCATTGCCAGCCACACTACCCGCGATCCGATATGGCTACAAGACCTATTTTCCAGATTCCCGGTTGAGGTCGAGTCGCTCGGGGCGGTGATATCCGCCACCGGTGTACACCAACGGCGCGCCGTCGCTGCGATCACCCGCGACCGCAGAACCCACAAAAACGATGTGGTCCCCCGCAACGAGCGAATCGGTGACTTCGCAATCGAGGTGCGCAAGCAGCCCTGCAATGCGGGGGGTTCCGATCTCACTCCACGTCCACTCGACACCGTCGAAACGCTCATCCTGAAGCTTGAATGCGAATCGGTCCGAAATTTCTGCTTGATCATCCGCCAGAATGTTGACAGTGAATCTTTTCGTCGCCGAGACCGCGGCCGTGGTCGCTCCGCCGATCGCCAAGCAAACAAGGACCAACGGCGGGTCGACGGCTACCGAGGTGAACGCCGAGACGGTCATCCCGACCGGTTCATCTCCTGCTCGCGCCGTTACCACCGTGACGCCCGCGGCAAGTTGGCGCATAATCCCCCGAAACTCGTCAGATTCCATCTGATCTCCGCGTCGATTGCCCGGCCCGTATCCTACGCACACCACGGCCCGCGGCCCGGCACCGCGCGCACGAAAACCCCCATCGGCGTTCCGTGCACCGCGGTGGCTACCCGCCCAGGGTTTCTAGGGCGGCGGCGGCGAGGATCGGTGCTAGCGGTTCGAATCTGGCGAAACGTTTGTCTGTCGTCTGGCCGGCCGCATAGCGGGCGTATATCTGTTCGATGATTACCGCGATGCGGTACAACGCCAGCGCTTCATAAAAGTCGATGTTCGACAGATCAAAGCCGGTCGCATCAGCGTATCGCTCCGTCACCTCGGCTTTGCCCATGACCTCAGTGAGCGTAACTCCCTGGTCGCCAAAGATCGGATAGGTGGGATCATCGGCGTCGACCCAGTACGCGAGGAGGGTGCCCAGGTCCGCAAGCGGATCGCCGCAAGTTGCCATATCCCAGTCGAGAACTGCTACAACGTTTCCGTCGTCGTCGCACATTGTGTTGTCCAACTTGAAGTCGTTGTGAATCAGCGAGGCCGCCTGAGGTTCGGGGACCGCCGAAGTGAGAAGCCCGGCAAGGCGCTCCATATCGCGGACATCGCGTGTCTTAGCCCTGTCCCAGCGACGCAACCATCCATCGACTTGGCGTTGGACAAACCCGTCGGGCTTGCCAAGATCAGACAGTCCGACGGAATCGGGAGCGACGCCGTGGAGCTCGGCCAAGGTATCAACGAGCCCCTCCGCAAGATGGCGCCGCGCACCGCTACCGCCATCGAAAGAAGAAGGCCACTGCGAGCGAATCACATGCCCCGAGCGTCGCTCCATCACAAGGAACGGCTTGCCCATGACGGCGGCGTCTTCGCAGAAGTGGTACGCCCGCGGGGCCTTCGGGAACTCTTGCCAGATCCGCGACAGCACACGGTGCTCGCGCTGCATATCGTGTGAACCGGCTGCTGTTTCGCCGAGCGGCGGGCGACGCAGCACAAACTCGACGTCACCGCACATCATGAGGTATGTGAGGTTCGCTGCCCCACCATGAAATTGCTCGAACGCGATTGGCGCATCCGGCAACAACTCGCCGAGTTCGAGACGAAGGTACTCGGCGACGCGGTCTTCGTCGAAACGCTCCTCGGTTCGGATCGGCGCAGTGTCGCGCGTCACAGAACCCCGCCAACGAACACCATCAGCACCACAGCACCGATGATGGGGACAGCCACCTCGATCGCCAGTCGTAGCGACGACGTCGTACGGTGGTCAGGTTGCAGCGACACTTCGCGACGCACCACCCACGCAAGGCCACCGGCCATCAGCACAGAACTGATAACAAACACGGCTGTTTGTGGTGACGTCATTCCCCTATCGTACAAGCCCGATGCCTACACCGTCCGGTCGAAGACAAGGGCGCCACCGAAGTCGAATACTTACGACGCGGTGCTTTCACGCCCCACAATCCACGCTGCCAGAATTGCAATTGCCGACCCGCCAACTGCGATTGGAGACACGACATCGTTGCGAAACGCCCAGCCGACGAGCAAGGCGACCGGAGGAGTGATATAGACCGTCATCGACGCTCGCGAACCGCCAACGCGGCCGATGAGAGTCACCATTGCAACGTAGGCGAGCGCTGTTCCCCCGACACCCAAGGCGATTATCGCAAGGAGTGGTCTCAGCGAAAACGAACTTTGCGTCAACCCAAACAATCCGAGTGGCAGAGATGCAATCAGGGCTGCGATCTGCAAACGCCACAGCACCGGGAGAGCACCGTATTGCTGCTGGAGGGGCGCTGCAAGGTTGATTGAATACGCGTAGAAGACTAATGCAAGCAAAACTAACAACACCCCCCTCGCGCTCGACGGATCGCCCAAACTTGGCAGACCCATCAGCACAAGACCGAACGTACCTACAAAGAGACCGGCGATCTGAATGCGACTTGGTGCTTTGCGAAGCATGATGGAGGCGATTAGGACCGCAAAGATCGGCGTCGCACCGTTAAGCATTCCGGCCAACGCCGATGAAATACTCTGCTCAGCGAGCGGAAACAGAACAAACGGAACGGCCATCCAAAGCACTCCGAGTATCGCAATCGGACGCAAGGCTTCACGAGGGACCGGTGCCCGCGCCTTTTTCACGAAAGACAAAACAAGCAACCCGAAGAAGATTCGCAAGGTTGCGATGAGACCCGGGGCAAAGGAAACAAGACCCTCTGCAATGAACAAAAACGATGCGCCCCAAGTAATGCCGACGAAGAGCAACAACCCCCATTCTTGACGCCCAAACGCGCCGGCGTAAGTTCCTTCTGCGGTCGTGAGCACATTCTTCATCGATCCCCATGATAGCACCGACAGGCTGCACGATCCTTACATCCTGCGACGTCATCTCGGCCACCAAGTGGCCTGCCAGTCCCAGGGTCGTCAGTAGGAAGACGAAGATGGAAACTCATGCGGCACGAGAGCCGGGCGTGGTCGCCCCGACCACGATGCGCGAAGATCTCATCACGATTGGTCTCGCGACATGGATGATTTTCGGGCTCATGGTGGATGCGTATTTCCACAGCACGGACGCCGATCTGGAAACGTTTTTGACGCCGTGGAACGGGCTCTTCTATTCGGGCTTTATCTCAATGGCCCTATGGCTCAATCGGATAACGTTCGCCCGCCGCCGTCCGACAGGCAATATCCTCACATGGGCGCCGCCCGGAGATTTGGGGTGGCGCCATATTCTTTGCTGTCTTGACCGATCTTGCGCTACACCTTCTGCTCAACGCTGGCGGGCGTCCTGGAATGGCGGCCGATCAGCAGAAATCGTCGGCCGCAACGTCTACGGAGCAGATGTGAGCGACAGCTACGTCAAAATCAACGTGTCGATAATCATTGCAAGAAACACCACTGAGAGGTAGACATTCGACGCGCTGAAAAACGACATCGCCGAGTTCGCGTCGCGTTGGAGCCGGCGCAGCAGTCCCAGCATCCACATTCCCGCGGCCGTACTAGCGACCAGATAGATCCAGCCGACTGCACCGGTCACCCACAACGAGAGGGCAGCTCCGACCATCACAACGGAGTACGCGGCGATATGACCCATTGCCCTTTCAGCACCTACGACTGATGGCAGCATTGGAACCGCGGCCGCCGAATAGTCGTCCTTGTACCGAATCGCGAGCGCCCAGAAATGTGGCGGTGTCCAGAAAAAGACGATCGCGAACATCACCCACGGCGCGACAGCGAGTCCGTCGGTAACCGCAGCCCAACCAACGAGCGCTGGTACGGCGCCGGCCGCACCCCCGATCACAATGTTCTGCACAGTTGACCGTTTCAGGACCATCGAATACACAAATACGTAGAAGAGCAGACCCGCTGTTGACAACCAAGCGGCGAGCAAGTTGGACGACCACGCCAGGACGCCGAACCCGAGCACACCGAGCGCGATACCAAATATCAGCGCGGCACGCGCGGTGATCTTTCCAGCGGGAAGTGGACGCCCGACGGTACGTTTCATCAGCCTGTCGATATCGATGTCAATAACCTGGTTGATGGTGTTGGCGCCGGCGGCAGAGAGAGCTCCCCCAATGAGCGTCGACAGGACGAGAGCCGTTCCGGGCCATCCGCTCGCTGCCACGAACATGGCCGGGACGGTGGTGACCAAGAGCAGCTCGATGATCCGTGGTTTTGTCAGTACAAAGTACGTGCCGACCCGACCGCGAAATGTCGTCGGCTTCTGGCGGGGATCGGTGGTGATGACGACTTCTACGTCGCTCATACCGACACCTCAACTGGCTTTTCCACAACCCGGGGAACGGTCGCTTCGAATACATAGAACAGATACGCAATCCAAAGGAGATCGGCAAGCAGCAGATGGATCACCTGCAACTCAAGTGGCGTAAGAAGGGCAATGTTGATCAACCCAACACCAAACTGGGCGACAACGAGCCAGACAATTGTACGACCGCGTTTTCTTGCGGAATCGCTCATACCGATGCTCAGATAACGAACGATCCACACGATCCCGAGACCACCGGCAATCGCAACCAACGGGTGCAACACTCGGACCTGGAGGAGGAACGGTGCAGCGGTCTGAAACTCCTCCCGAAATGCCGACTCAAGAGAGTCCGCAGGGAACAACGTATCCGCGAGCGCGTTCAGCGCACCAAGACCCGCGATGACAAGGAGCGTCACCAAACCAAACATCAGCGTCCGGCCCCTGTGCCCAGCCTCAGCGATCGAAAAATCTGACCGACCCGCGGCGCGCCAAGCCGTGAGCGCATACGCAGCAATCAAAGCAAAAGTGTTGAAGAGGTGGAGCGGCACAACGATCAGCCTCCCAATGGATGCATCCTGATCGACCCACCCAAACAACACGAGCGATGCACCCAACATTGACTCAAAGATCAGAAAAGCAAACGCGACGATCGCAGCACGCGTCACCGGGTCTTGGCGTCCAAGTATGCGGCGTGCCACCACGATCAGCGCAACACCCCCCAATACGAGTCCGGTCGTCAGCAGGCGGTGTGTGAACTCGATGAGCTGCTCGACCGAGTCTGGAATCGGGAAGAGTTGCTGGTCGCAGCGAGGCCACGACTCACCGCACCCTGCGCCCGAGTTGGTGGCTCGTACGACCGCCCCCGAAGATACGACCACGACAACAGCAGAGAGCATCGACCAAGCAAGCAAGGAAAGTGTCCGACGGGAGTTCATCGGCAACAGGATACTGTCTGGCGCAGACCATCGAAAGGGCCGCTCGCGACTGAGGGCCTCCCCGAGGGGCACCAATAGAACGCCGTGGTCGTACACTGCTTGGTTGAGGAGGTCGTCATGAAACGACTTATCGCCTTGGTCACGTTGGCCGTGATAGCGGTGATGATCTACCGCTACATCGCCGACGACGTGTCCCGGTCGTCACATCTCGGCACAAACTAGTGGCACCATCCGATACGCCCGGGGATGGGCATCTCAACGTCCGCCGCTACGGCCCGACAGGAACAGCGGTAATGGCGCTACACGGATTTACGCTCACGGGCGAAATGTTTGAACCGTTGGGCGCAAGGACCGATCTCGACATCCACGCCCCAGACCTCCCCGGTCACGGATCAACAACGGTGAGGCCGACCATCACCACCGCCGTGCTAGCTCTCGCAGCGTATCTCACCGAACACGGGCCGATGCCGGTTGTCGGCTACTCGCAAGGAGGACGTATCGGGCTGCGATTGGCCATTGATCATCCCGACCTCGTTCCGCTGCTGATCCTCGTTTCGGTATCGTTCGGAATCAAGAACCCGGTTGAACGCGCCGATCGTGCCGCCGCGGACAGGGCGCTGGCATCGTCGATTCGTAACAGCACGATCGACGCTTTCGTCAAACGTTGGCTGTCACACCCTGTCGCAGCACCCTGCGGCCTCGACAATGCAACAAGGTCATGGGATCGTTCGGTGAGGCTCAAAAACACCACCGCCGGTCTCGCGGACGCCCTAGAAGGGATGGGTCAGGGGCAACACGGTTGGCTGGGAGACCAGGCACACGACCTTCCCATGCCGGTGGTGTGCGTCACCGGCGCACGCGACGCCGCGTATTCGTCAATCGCCAGTCGCTGGTGCGAGGAGGCGAGGTCGGGTGGCCCAAGTCGCTGCCACGTTGTCGTCCAAAACGCCGGACACAACCTCGTCGTGGAACGGCCTGACCATTTTGGTCCGCTGATCGCGAATCTGGTCACGCCTTGCGAATAGTCTGCGACGGACGACAAATCGCAGGTCCCAATCGCACGCCGACGCGTCTGATCAATTGACCGGGTCTGATCAATTGACCGCAAGGGACTCTCGGATCGCACTGACGTAAACCTCGGGCAACGTCAAGATCGACTCGTGACCCTCACCGACAATTTCAATGACGTTGACATCGACGTTGGAAAGTAGACCCGCAAGTTCGTATTGGGCGGCCGGATCCACCACGATGTCCTGGGTAGGGATGATCTGGGTAACCGGCGTGTTCCAATGTCTGAGCCAAGGCCTGCCGTCGAAGCGCCAGACGGCGTTGCCGATCTCGTAGTAGAGGGATGCGTCTTTGCGCATAAGACCCTCGTACATCCACCGTGCGTGAGACGCGTCTATGCCTCCTGATTTCACAAGAAAACGTGTCGTACCCGATGCGAGTTCGTGGATGGAGACTCGCGTTATTGCCCTCCCGGCCCAGAACGCCACGCGGGTCAACACGCGCTGCTCACCGATTGGCCGAGCTGCGGTCGCACCAAGGATCGCATACGACACCAGCGACGGGTGTCGGTGGACAAGCGCTTGTAAAACCATGCCACCGAGCGAGTAGCCGAACACAGGAGCTCGTTCAATGCCGAGAGCGGCCAACAGACCGGCAATGTCGTCCGCGATGTCGTCGACTTCGGTACCCGTGCGAACCCAACGCGATCGGCCGTGGTTGCGAAGGTCCGGGATGATGACGCGGAAATCCTTTGCAAGTTCTGGGACTATGCGATGAAAGGTGAGTTCGCCGTCGAGACTCCAGCCGTGGATCAGCACAAGGGGGGGCGCAGACTCAGCGCCAACCTCGCGGACGAACATCTCATCGTCTCCTACGAACACCGTACGACCCGGCATGCGGATCGGGCGGGTCTGGTGCCCAGACCCCGGTGGTGACGGTGAAGGCCCGAAGAGTCTCCAACCGACCCATCCGAGAATGCCATACCTAACAACCGTTCGAAACCTCATACACCCAAGGCTACCCCACGCCGACCACCCCTCCGTTCTGGCGTCCAATAGTGCAGGATCCTGCTGCACTATTGGACGCCAGAACGGGTGTTACAGCACCGTAATTGTGCCGGACGGTCCGTCGGAGAAAGTCCGTTTCTGCACCGTGCCGATTACCGCCGCCGAAACTCCCTCCTCAAGCAGCGCCTGCGCCAGCGCCTTCTTCATCTGAGGCATGACCGCAATCAACAGCCCACCAGAGGTCTGTGCATCGGCGAGCGCGATCTGTCGTGTGCGATCATGGCCGCCAAAGTTCGTAAACCGCGACGCAGCGGTGAGATTTCTCTCCGTCCCTCCAGGTACGACGCCGTCTTGAATCAAATCATGTACTCCATCGAAAAATGGGACGTCGTCCCACGTCAAGGTCGCCGAAACCTGCGAAGCCCGAACCATCTCCCCAAGATGGCCGAGCAATCCAAAACCGGTCACGTCTGTCGCTGCGTGCACCCCGACCCGGCGCATCGCATTCGCTGCGCCGGCATTGAGTGTCGCCATCGAGTCGACAACAACACGGACCTGTGCATCACCGACTACCCCTCTCTTGATGCCGGTCGAAATGACACCGCTGCCGAGCGGCTTAGTAAGAAACAGGACGTCACCCGGCTCCGCCCCGGCGTTCGTCA
Organism: Acidobacteriota bacterium; assembly: GCA_022562055.1. Classification (NCBI taxonomy): domain Bacteria; kingdom Pseudomonadati; phylum Acidobacteriota; species Acidobacteriota bacterium. Next base: position 18,005 of record JADFQA010000035.1, read on the forward strand.
CGATTTCGTCAGGGTGCACCGTGCCGGTCACCGAGAGACCGTACTTCGGCTCGTCATCCACGATCGTGTGACCGCCGAGGAGAGCGCAGTTTGCCTCTTCGAGGATGGTCGTTCCGCCGGCGAACACGTCGCTCAACATATCCAGCGGCAACGTGTCGCGAGGCCAGCCGGCGACTTGTAGCGCAGTGATCGGCGTTGCGCCCATTGCATAGAGATCTGAAAGCGCGTTCGCCGCGCCGATACGACCCCAATCAAACGGATCATCGACAATCGGTGTAAAGAAATCCACTGTTTGGACGATGGCGATGTCGTCTCCGAGGCGGTAGACGCCCGCATCGTCAGACGTGCCAAAACCGACGAGAACGTTGGGGTCCTCGTGGTGTGCTCGATTGTGTAAGGGGCGCAAGACTTGCGCCAGCTCATCGGAACTGAGCTTGCAACCTCAGCCCGCACCGTGCGAGAAGCTGGTCAGCCGTGGTTTCACAATGTCACCTCCTTTTGCCGACAGTGCCGCCCCTTTGACAACCGTCGCCGCGTTCTTTGGCCGAAATTGCAGCCTAGTGGAGTGGCGGCACCGTGAAGACATGTACGCAACGTGTCCGTGGATGCCGCGCTATCGAGAAGAAGCGGCTTGATCCAGCGATGTAGAAGAATCAACTGGACGCCGCTCCGGGATGGTCTATAGTAAACAGCAGCACGGCTCGTCCGTGCAAACAGGCTCCCTCGTCCCCCCTGGGGGGCCTGTTTTTTTTTGGAGGCGTTTTCCCAGCGAGCCGCGGTGCATCAGCCGGCGGCATTCTTTGCGATAACCTGCGGATATGCGCTTCAGGTTTCTTCGACCCCGGATCATCGCCGACGGGCTTCGAGATTTGGCGCGCCGGAAACCGTCCGAGGCACAGGAATTTTTCGAGCAACACGCTGGCGAGTGGACCTCGCTCGCCGCGGAAAATCCACACAACGCTGCCGATATCCTTGAGGTCTTGACCGAAACCTCGGCCCTCGATCTGTTGCAGCGTTTGGACGCGGATGTGGCTGGCGACGTGCTCGACGAAATGCACCCCGAGGCGTCCGCGAATCTACTTGCAGAACTCTCGACCACTGACATTGCAGCGCTGATCTCCGCAATGGAGTCTGACCAAGCCGCCGACGTAGTCGGACGTTTCCGGGCATCGGAGCAAGCGACAATTCTCGCCGAATTAGACGACCAACACAGTGTTGCGATCTCGAACCTACTTCGCCATGCCCCCGACTCGGCAGGTGGGCTGATGACGACCGACGTTGCATCGCTTCCGATCGGAATGACAACGGGCGAGGCGATCGAATCGCTCCGACGTTTCCACGAGGAACTCGGAAGCAACCTCACGTATGTCTACGTCGTTGACAACGACGGACGCCTTCGGGGGGTCGTGTCATTTCGCGAATTGTTCTTTGCGCGCCCCGGCCGGGGGTTGGACGATGTCATGGTCGAGAACCCGATCTCAGTAACGACGACGACCGACCGTGAAGTCGTGTCCGAACTGGTGCAGAGGTATCGACTCTTAGCCATTCCTGTAGTTGATTCGCACCACATACTCGTGGGTATGGTGAAAGTTGATGAAGCGCTGGAGGCCGTCCAGGCCGAGGCGACGGAAGATATAGCTGCCATGGTCGGTGCTGGAACACAAGAAACGGTGTTCACGCCAGTCGCGGTGTCCATACGGAGGCGGTTCCCATGGATAGTTGTGAATCTCGCGATCGGGATCGTCATCGCCAGCGTCATCATTCGTTATGAGTCGGTGATCGCCGACAATGCGCGCCTCGCGGCCTACATGCCGATCATCGCACTCCTCGCTGGAAACGCCGGGGCGCAAAGCCTCGCGGTGGTTATTCGCGGAATGTCTGCGGGCGAACTACCACCAGGTAGGGCGCTCCGGGCAATACGCCGCGAGTTCGCGATTGTCGCTCTGAACGGCGTCATGATCGCGCTGATTATCGCGGGCGGCACTGCCGTGCTGTTCGACTCGCGCACTGCAACGATTTTCTTCATCGCTATCGTCGCGGCGTTCCTCGCAGCGGGAATCACGGGCGCGGGAATACCCCTGGCGCTCCGAAAGATGGGCCTAGACCCTGCAATGGCGTCAAACATTTTCCTCACGATGGTTACCGACATCGTCGGGATGGGTGGCTTCCTTGCGATCGCATCAGCACTGCTATGACGCTACCCCGCCAACGATGCTGCGCCAGCCTCGCCGAGCGTCAACTCTTCAACAGCCGCGGCCACAACCGTCGGGTCAAATTGGTCTCCTGCGCAGCGCCGCAGTTCCGCAGCAGCCGCCGCCGGCGAAAGGCTGTCTCGATACGGCCGATCGGTCGTCATTGCGGTGTACGCGTCCGAAACATGAAGGATTCGGGAAAGCTGTGGAATGGTCTGTCCTTTGAGTCCACGGGGGTATCCGTCACCGTCCCAACGCTCATGTGTTGACAGAACCGCCTCGGAGACGTCTGGATGAACGAAGCCCCCGAGTAGCTCAAACCCGCGCTTGGGAAAGTCATGGACGAGTTCCCAATCGTCTGCTGACAACGGCGAAGTCTTGTGCAGAATATCGTCCGGCAACCCGATCTTGCCGACGTCCGCCAGCAAGGCCGCGACGCTGAGATGCCGCAGTTGACTGACCGACAGACCCAGACGTGACCCGATAGCGACCGCAATTGCCTCGGTCCGCTCGGCGCGCACAGCCAAATCAGGGTCTCGAAGTCGGATGACCCGAACGAGGGCACCGACGATTCCCGCCCGAGTACGGCGAGACGCTGTTTCGATGCCGGACAACACGGCATCGACCACGCGGCTGCTTCCGCCCAGGGTTGACCGAGCGGTGTAAAGCGCCCGATCGGCCGCGTCAACGAGTCCGTCCGTCGTTGACGCGTGTGTCGGCGCACTCGCGATACCGACACTTACGGCCACCGCACCAACACCACCCACGACGAGACCCTTCACAGATTCGCGAACTCTTTCCGCAACAAGAAGCGCTCCATCCGCGGCAGTCTCAGGCAGGATGATCGCAAATTCGTCGCCGCCAGTGCGGCATGCAACGTCCATCGATCGTACGACGTCCCCAACGACCAGGCCGATGTCACGAATGACGCGATCGCCGGCGTCTCGCCCCCGAAGACCGTTGATGCTCTCGAGTCCATCGATATCAATAATGAGGACCGAGACCGGACGGCCGTGACGCAACGCACGGTCGAGCTCAGTGGTCAACCGCTCAAAAAAGTATCCCCGGGAGTGCAGACCGGTCAGATAGTCGGTTGCCGCGACGTCGTTTAGTTGCTCGACGAGTTCGTCGACCTCTTCGGCGCGGGCGATTTCGCGCCGATAAAGCCGAGCAATTTCGCCGAACATGTTGCCGGCGAGAAGCGGATCGAGATAAGCCCCTGTCCGTTCGATCGCCGCGATCGCGATCTCGACATCTTTGGGTCGTTCTGTGGTGACACCAGCAGCGCCGGCCGCGATCGCGCCAGTAACGTTTTGCGTCGAGCCGAGCGGAAGGCATACGAGAAACGGGATCTCTACCTGAACAAGTCCGGGACCAAACAGTTCCGCGACACTGAGCGGCAGGACGGCGAAATCGGCGTCGTGTTTGGCAGCGACATCCACCGCAGACTCACCAGACGTTTCCACCACTGAAACATCCCAGTCCAAATCCGAAAGGTGATCGAATAACGCCGAACGGTTCGTTGAATCAAACCCGATTAAGAGGAGACTATGCACATTCATTCTGTAAGAAATGCATCGGCAAACGTTGCTCGTTTTCTTTAGAGCAATCGAGAAATTTTCTCCGGTTTGCGTTTCGAGATGGGATCGGCGAACGGCCCCGCTAACTGCCGAGGATGTCGGTTCCGAAGGACGCAAACGGACCGAGAAAGGTCACCTTGATGCCGTCGTCCAACGCGAGGAAATAGTGGTCGGCAAGTTCGCTCTTTTGCGCAGCCGTTTTGTCCTCTAGGAGCACCGCGTCAGCGGCGGCCTGGGAGTCGACAATATGCGCCTGGGCAATCGGCGGGAACGCTTCAATGATGTCGCGAGTCACGCCGACGAGGTCGATGTCCGTCAAAGACGTGTAGCTGTCCGAATCGAGCAGGACAACCACAATGTCGCCCCCTGTGCCCGCAACGCGCTCCACAATCGCGAACTGGATCTCGCCGGGCACTGCAAGTGTCGTGGTAGTCGTGGTAGTCGTGGTCGTTGCCGCGTCGCCGCTTGGTCGCACCTGCGTCGGTGCCAGAGTGGTCAACGTGAGACCTACGGTGGTCTCAACGACGACCTCGTCGCTGCTCGAACAAGCGGCGAAGGTGGCGAGCGCTAGAAGCATGGCGGCCAGGGAACGAAACTTCGTCATACTTGCACTCTACCTTTCCTCAGGTTTACAGGCCCTCGGGATTGTCGACCGGTTCGACCGAGCGTGATCCTATCCATTCTTCATATGTGACTCCCTCAAGCCACGATTGGTTATGCACCGTCCGAAATCTTCGCTGTACCTGATCGAACATCTCGTCAGAGGGTGTGCTCAGGAGTCCGTGTTCAGCGAGCTCCAGGGCCGGGCGCCACGCGGGCCCTCCTAGAGCTATATCGACACGCGATCGCCAGTCTTGCGCGTCATCTACGTGAGAGTTCGAGGGATCGAGCCAGAAAGTTCGGAGCTTGATGGCCGCTCGGACTACTCGCCGCAGGCTGCGTGCAGTCATTTTGTCAGGTGCCTCATCAACAAACAGGTCACCCGCCCACGCGTGGATGGCCTCGGGACTCCACCGCGACGGGTCGGTGACGACCGCCTCGTACATGTCGTCGATGTTGTTGAGTAGCCGTTCGAAATGCACTGCTACTCGACCGGTCCAAGCTCGGCGGCGACCAGGTCTCGGAAACCAATCTGGAGCTGTTTTGTCAGCGGACCGTAGGCGTAGGTGGTGTCCGCAATGCGCACCACGGGAAGGATCTCTCGGATGGTCGACATGACGAAGACTTCGTCCGCGGCTCGCAAGCGATCTTCATTGAATGTGCCTTCTACAACGGAGATCCCCAGATGGGCGGCGACCTCAACTGTCGCCGCGCGAGTGATCGAAGCGAGAATGCCATGCCTAAGTGCGGGCGTCTCGAACGCGCCGTCGGTGAACCATCCAACGGAGTATGTCGGACCCTCAAGCACATGACCGAGTCGCCCAACGAGCAGCGCGTCACCAAACCCTAAAGCTCTTGCGTGTTGGCGGGCCGCCATGTTGGGACCGTACGACATAGTCTTCGCCCCGGTAAGTTCCGACTCGGTCCCGTCGGAATGCCACGGTGCCGGAGTGGGCCGCAAACTCGTCGAAGCCGGAATGGTCGGAAGTTCCTCCGCAAACACAATCGTTTTGGCGTTGGTGCCGAGCGAACCGAAATCTGTGCCTCCAGTAACAAACACTCGGATAACTGCGTCGCCTGCTTGACGGGCACGATCGCCAATCCAATCGATCAACGTTGCGCCGTCTACAACAGGAAGCTGCAACGACTCTGCACTCGCCAACAACCGCTCCACGTGTTGCTCGCCCCGAAAAACGCTGCCCTGGTATGACCTCATCGCCTCGAAACAACCGTACCCACGCTGGAAGCCGACATCGAACACCGACACCGCCGCTCGGTCCGGTGCGACGGGTTCACCATTGATCAGGACGTCTCCTAGCGGCGCTGCCAAGTGCCTACCCCCTAAACCGGTTGATGATCGGAAGTCGCCGATCGCGACCGAACGCTTTCTCGGTGATTCTGACACCGGGCGCGGACTGCCTACGTTTGTACTCGCTCTGATCGATCAAGGTTGTGATTTTCAATACAGTTGAGAGGTCTATCCCTAGGGCGACGATCGAATCGACCGAGGCGTCTCGTTCGACGTACTCGACGATGATCTGGTCAAGAACTGCATACTCAGGCAGTGAGTCGGAATCTTGTTGGTCGGGTCGTAGCTCGGCCGAGGGTGCCTTGTCGATGGTCGCCAGAGGAATCACCTCTCCTTGCATGTTCCGCCATTTGGCAAGCTCATACACAGTGGTCTTGAGCACGTCCTTAAGGACAGCGTAGCCCCCTGCCATGTCCCCGTACAGAGTGGCGTATCCGACCGCCATCTCAGACTTGTTACCAGTGGGGATAACGAGTCCGCCAAACTTGTTTGAGATGGCCATCAACGTCGCCCCACGGATACGCGCTTGCAAGTTCTCCTCCGCAACGTTTTCGGAGGTGTCTGCAAACGTCGCACCCAGCGTGGTGAGGAAGGACTCGAAAGTATCGTCGATGGGTATCACGTCGCAGCGACATCCGAGACGGGACGCTAGATCGACGGAGTCGCTTACAGATCCGGGCGATGAATAGCGGGTCGGCATAGCGACCCCCCACACTGCGTCCGGCCCAAGCGCATCCACGGCGATCGCAGCCGTAAGCGCAGAGTCGATGCCGCCGGACAAACCGATGATCACGGATGAGAACCCACTTTTGATTACGTAGTCGTGAAGTCCGGCGACCAACGCTTTGTATATCTCGGCGGCCTCGTCTAACTCCGGCCAAATCTCCACTTTTTCCAAGCCCCTCCCACCGCGGCTCTCGTCCGTCACAAAGACGGGGGCGATCGGAACGATGTCGGTTGTCTCGATTTCGAGGTCCAAGCAGAAGAAATGCTCAACAAACTGGGGGCTCCTCGCGACGATCTCGCCGCGAGAATTGAACACCATCGAGTCACCATCAAACACAAGTTCGTCTTGCCCACCGACCATGTTGAGGTACACGATGGGTGTGGAGCTGGCGGCGGCCTGACGAGCAAGCAATTCGCGACGATCGTCTCGTTTTCCACGATGAAACGGTGACCCGTTGATGTTCACAAGGACGTCCGCTCCGGCCGCCGCTTGCATTGCCGGAGGACCATCGGCGGACCAAATGTCTTCACATATCGACACTCCGACCGTCACGCCGGCGATGGTCCACACCATGGCGGGCTGCGATCCGGTTTCGAAGTAGCGAGCCTCGTCGAACACCCCATAGTTGGGCAACAAGAGCTTGTGGTACACGCCGATGATGCGTCCACGGTGCAGTAACGCTGCGGCGTTCGCAAGACAACGCGGCTGACTGTCATCACCGGCTATCCCGTCGACTCGATCAACAAAACCGACAACCGTCAGCGTCTCCCCAGCGAACGCAGCAAGACGGTTGAGGACCGCAAGGTTCTCATTGACGAATGATTCCTTGAGGACGAGGTCCTCGGGCGGGTACCCGGTGATAACAAGCTCGGGGAGGGCCAAGATGTCCGCATCAAGGCTCTCCGCCCTCTGCATTACATCAAGAATGCGGCGCTCGTTTGCGACAAAGTCGCCAACGGTCGGGTTGATCTGAGCACCGGCGATCCGGATCGTCTTCATCGCAAAATCATACAGCCCAGCCCGCCAGCACCGACCACTCCAAGGACTCTTGCGCTCTCACAGCCCGGATACGGGCTGGAGTAGCGCAAGAGTCCTTGGACCTCTCCTATTTGACGTTTGCGGTTTCCTTGATGAGCCAGTCGACGACACTGACAAGGGCCTCTTCGTCGCTGGCGCCGCTGCTTGTGGCGTCTTCGAAAATTGTCAGTTGCCTGTCAGCGCTCGTTCCACGCTGGATGAGGGTCCGAACGTGGAGTATTTCGTCGACGCAGCCAAGCTCCTCAGCTCCGGGCATAACAAGTTCGATCATCTCTTCCATCAGCTGGTCGTAGGGCACTAGGGAGCTGCGGCCGAAATCGATCAGTGACTCCTGAACTCCGTACCGTTGCGCTCGCCAGGTGTTCTCGCTCAGCAGCATTCGCGAGTACAAACGCCAGCGTTGGTTGTGAACACGCAGCTCATAGAGCATGAACAGGAGCGACTGGTACATCGCGGCGACCGCCATTGCGTCATCGATCGTTGTACAGACATCGGTTGCTCGCATTTCGATTGTTGGATACCGGGCGGAAGGTCGGAGATCCCACCAAAGTTTGGTGGCATCCTCGATCACTCCGGCGTCGACCAGCACATCGACATGACGTTCGTAGTCAGCCCACGACCCAAATTCGTCCGGAATACCGGTGCGCGGCACCGCACGAAACACCGAAGTTCGGTAGCTCTTCAAACCGGTATCGTTCCCTTGCCAGAATGGTGAAGAGGTAGACATTGCGAGAAGATGCGGCAAGAAGTAGAGCACCTGGTTCATCAAATCGATGCGTAGATTCTTATCCTCGATGCCGACATGGACGTGCATCCCGCATATCAGTAGCCGGCGGATCACCCCACCCAACGCCTTGGCGAGCACGTTGTAGCGCTCCTGGTCAGTGTGCATCTGCTCGCCCCAAATGGCGAAGGGGTGTGTTGAGGCGGCGATAGGAGCAAGCCCGTACTCGGATGAGACCTCAACTATGGCCGAGCGAAGTCTTGCCAGATCTCGACGGACCTCGGAGATCGATGTGCACACCCTCGTCCCGACTTCGATCTGTGATCTCAGAAACTCTGGTCTCACTTGACCGCCGAGGATCTCCTCGCACGCAACCAGCAACCCCTCCGGCAGGTCCCGTACCAAGTTGCGCGTCTCCAGGTCGACAATGAGGTACTCCTCTTCGACCCCCACGGTGAAAGTGGGGCGGGTCGTCGTCACCGTGTCCTCCAATCCTCTTCTCAGTCTCCAACATACAGAGTCACAAGAAACAACGCTGTATCGTGCGAATCCGAAGGACCCATAGTCGAGCAGAAGCAGCGGGCCGAATCCCAGGGATCGTTCTAGTCGACCAGGTACAGACCCTCAGCCACCAACGCCTCGGTCATAACTGCGGCGTCGTCGACGTTCACCGACACCGTCAAGATGCCACCGCCGCCGTATGGGGCGTGGCGCATCTGGATATCACGTATGTCGGCGGAAGATCTCTGGAACGCCTGACCGACCCGAGCTAGCTCGCCGGGACGATCAGCCAGGGCGACCCTAATCGCGGCGACCGGAGCACCAAGCTTCCGCCGCGATTGCTGGGCCTGTGACAACCGATCCGAGATCGCATCAACATCCCCCGTCACAATGATGTCGAGCAACTCGTCGAGCCGGTCTCGAAATGCACTGACCGTCTGCACCAAGACATCCGAGTTAGCTGCAAGAACTTCCTTCCAGAACTCAGGTGAAGATCCGGCAACTCGTGTCAGATCGCGGAAGGAACCGGCTGCAAGGCCGAGCGACAGCTCGTCGCCCGCGACCATGTCCATCAGTGCGGAGGCGATCACGTGAGGTAAGTGAGACACGGTCCCCACTGCCCTGTCGTGATCGGCGGCAGTCATCGACACGACGCGCGCTCCAACCGCTTCGACCAAGGCACCAACCTCAGCAAGGTCATCCGACGACGCACCGTCTGTTGTGACGACCCAGGCCGCGCCACGAAACAGCGCGGGTGTCGCGGCGTCCGGTCCCGAAACCTCACGGCCGGCCATTGGGTGAGATCCGACAAATCGGGCAAGCGTCGAGGCGGCGAGTATCGGAGCCTTTACCGAAGCGACATCCATTACGAGCACGTCGGTGGTGAGGTCGCGTACGAGTTCCTGGATCGCGTGCGGAGGGGCAGCAAGAACAAGGATCGATGGGTTTGCGTCGGCGACACTCTGCGGACTGGTAGCGACGTCATCGATGGCTCCGCAGATCCGGGCAGTTGCAAGCGCATCGGCGTCTGGGTCCCAGCCAGTTCTCTTCCAGCCGACCTGCCCGAGGGCAAGCCCGATGGATGCGCCGATCAAGCCGGTGCCGACGATTCCGACATGCGACGCCATTGGCTACAACTTCAAGCCCATGACGTCCGCAAGTGCTCGGACGTCATCCATAAGTGCGGCGAACTCGTCAGGGAGCAGGGCTTGCGCCCCGTCAACAAGGGCAGTTTCAGGATGCGGATGAACGTCGATCATTGCGCCGTGCGCCCGCGCCGCAACCGCAACGCGGGTCAACGGCGCAACGAGTTCTCGCTGGCCGCCGGAATGCGAAGGGTCGACGATGATGGGAAGGTGCGAAAGAAGGCCGACAACCGGCACAGCAGAAATGTCGAGTGTGTTACGCGTCGCAGTTTCGAATGTTCTGATGCCCCGTTCGCACAAGATGATGTTGTGGTTGCCCTCTTTGTAGATGTATTCAGCAGCGTTGAGCCACTCTTCGATGGTCGCGGTGAAACCCCGTTTGAGCAACACGGGTTTTGACTGCTTGCCCAACTCAGCGAGCAGCGTGTAGTTCGCCATATTGCGCGTGCCTACACGAATCAAGTCGGCGTACGAGGCAACCAGGCTGACGTCGCGCGGGTCGACAACCTCGGCAACGAACGGCATGCCGAACTCATCGCGTGCCTCCGCGAGCATCTCAAGGCCTTTCTCGCCGAGACCCTGAAAGCTGTATGGGGAAGTGCGCGGCTTAAAAGCATCGCCACGCAGAATCCGAGCACCGGCCTTATGGACGGCCTCAGCGGATGCGAACAACTGGTCGTGCGTCTCGACGGCGCAGGGACCGGCGATCATTGCAAAGTGGTCCCCACCCACCGGCACGTCACCTACATACACAATCGTGTCTTCACGTTGGAAGTCGCGGCTCACAAACTTGAACGGTTTTAGGACCGGCACCGCACTCTCGACCCCACCCATGGCCTCCCAAGGAAGGTTGTTTAACGCGTCCCCGTCGCCCAACGCGCCAATGACAGTGCGATCGCTTCCAGCAGACACATGGGCCTCGGCACCGACCGCTTGGAGACGTTCAATAATCCGACGCGTATCTTCCTCCGTCGCGTCTCTCCCCATCACAATGATTATTGAACCATCACCCCGTCTGTTGTCCGTTGTCACATCGCCTCGTTTTCCAAGTGCGGCAATAGTAGTGGGTGTCATGCTGACCGGACCGCTGGTCTGCATCGCTACGCCAGTAGGCTGGCTGACCATGAGTCGAATTGTCGTCAGTGGTGCCACATCGTGGATCGGGCGACAGCTCGCGACCCGACTGAGAGACGAAGCAACAGAGCTTCTCCTGGTCGATGACCCGGCGGTGATCACTGACGAGCACACCGATATTTTTCCGGCGCTCCTGGACGACGCGGCGTCGGCGTATCGGCTCATCGACTACCGCCCTGATGTGATCATTCATCTCCAGGCCATCGACCGTGCCAGGACCCTCGGGTCAGACCGGGCTCGAGAGGCGACCGTTATCGGCGCGCAGGGTGTGTTCGGCGCCATTTCGCGCATGGGCCACGAGGTAACGGTTGTCGTCAAGTCAGACGTTGCGGTCTATGGCGCCGGCCCCCGAAACCCTTCCGTATTTCTCGAGTCAACAACGCCTCGCGCCCGAAGGAGCTCTTACGGACGCGACCTTGCGTCTGCCGAACGGTACGCAACAGAAGCGCTAGATGGCCGGAACAACATTTCGCTGATGATGTTGCGCTTCGCCAAAATCGTCGGACCGGGCGTGGACAACCCCCTGAGCCGCTACTTCTCCCTGCCTGTGTTACCAACAAGGCTCGGATACGACCCTCGCGTCCAGCTGCTACACGAAGAGGACGCCGTCGACGCGCTATTGCACTGCGTCCGCAACCCCAAGGCCGGCACCTTCAACATCGCGTCATCCGGGGTCCGCTATCTCGGCCGTATCGCCAGAAGCACGAAGCGCCACGCCCAACCGTTCCCCGAACGGATACTCCGACAGGTCCTCAAACGCGCCGGTACACCACTGCCGTCACATCTCATTGCCTACCTCACCTACGGACTTGTGATGGACACCACTGCAATGCGCGACGTCCTTGGGTTTGAACCGAACCACACGATCGAAGACGCGATCGCCTCTATTGCTGTTCGGACCGCAACGTGAGCAAGACAAAAGCTGAGCTTCTTGTAGTGGCGAAGGACAGAAATGTCCGCGGTCGGTCAAGAATGACCAAGGCCGAACTCGTTGCAGCCCTTGCTGACACTGAACCGGCAACTGCCCCTAGTGGACGCAAGTCGGCACTAGCGAACCGTACGTCCGATGACCGCAAGGTGGCACGGGCGCGCCGCGCCGCGACAGCTTCACGGATGGCCGCGTTTGTCGATCAGAGCAAACAATGCCGCGAGAAACGAACGCACTTCGGCCCTTGCGGTCTGCCGGTCGCCACCGGACGGGAGGTTTGTGTGCTCCACGGCGGTGCCGACATATTTGATCTCGCCATCCCAGTCACCGGGCATCTCGGGTTCGACACCTGGCCGACGCTGCTGCGTCATCTCATGATTGCTGACTACGAGACCGACGCGATCGGACTTGATCCGATCATCGTTGAAGCCGTGCAGCATATCGTGAACTGGTTGTACTTTGACTACTTCCGCGTCGAGGTCGAAGGCATTGAAAACGTTCCCATGTCGGGAGGAGCGATGCTCGCCGCCAACCATGGCGGTGCCGCGCTGCCGTATGACGCTGCAATGTTGTCGCTCGCGGTTGCGAACGATGCCCCTCTTCCACGTCGGGTGCGCGTGATCGGAACAGAGATTTTCAACATGTTGCCAACGGTCTCGCATCTCTACCGAAAGGCCGGCGCGGCTTTCGCATCGCGAGCCGACACAGAGCATCTCCTCTCGAATGGGAGGCTTGTCGGTGTGTTCCCGGAGGGTGCGCACGCATTCCAGAAGCCCGTGTCGGAGGCTTACCAATTGCGCCGGTTTGGGCGCGGCGGATTTGTAACGGTCGCAGAACGGATCGGAGTACCGATCGTCCCGGTCGCGATCGTCGGGAGCGACGAGGTCCATCCCGCGGTGACTTCGTCATCGCTGCTCGCAAAGGCTGTTCAGCTCATCTTTCCCGAACAGCGACTGGACAGGCTGGCCATATTCCTCAATCCGATACCGCTACCGGTGCGTTGGCGGATCAGATTTCTTGAACCGCTTGAACCGAACGATCCCGGAGTCGACCCTGACCCGCTCACCGTCCTCGAACGCGCCGACCAGGTTCGTGTCCGGGTTCAGGAAGCACTCAACGAGATGCTCGCCGCAAGAACCAGTGTGTTTTAGGGAACGACGCGGAAAACTCTCTGCTTGCAAAAGTTAGCACTTTGCTATATTCTGCGTGCAACATGAAACGTCCAGTTCCCGACCTCGGCAAGTTCATTCGCGAGCAGCGAGAGCGCAGCGCTATGTCGCTTCGCAAACTTGCAGACGTCGCTGGGATCTCAAACCCATACCTCAGCCAGATCGAACGCGGAATTCGAAAGCCGTCAGCGAAGATTCTCAAGTCGCTGGCGGGGGCGCTGTCCATCAGCGCCGAGTCAATGTACGAACGCGCAGGTCTTCTTGAGGGAGTGGATCGACCAATCGTGGTCGACGCGATAGACGCGGACCGAAGTCTCAACGAGGGACAGAAACAGGCGCTCATGAGGATTTACAAAAGTTTTGTCCAAGAAAACAACTACCAGGAGGAATCAACATGATCTCCCTTGATGACAAAAGGGCAATGGCCACAAAGGCGTTCTACGCCGCAATCGGTGCCCCCGTCGTCGCCGTACGCCTGCTCAGCGAGTACAGCGACAAGATGATGGAGGCAGGCAATAAGCTCACGGGCGCTGCAAAGTCGCAGTTCGAAACTCTTGCGGAGGAAGGCGAGAAGTTCGCATCCGAACTTCGCTCATCCGACATGGCTGACGACATCCAAGAGTTCGTGTCCGTGGACCAGATCCAGGATACGGTTGGCAAACTGCGCGAGCAGCTCGAATCAGCGCTCACCAGTTGGCGTGAAACCTTTAACCCAGATGGACCAGTCAAGGTCAAGACCACACGGGCTAAGACCGCAAAACCAGCGGCGACCAAGACAGCAACTAGAAAGCCTGCAACCAAGGCGAAGGCAACAAGGCCAGCCACGAAAACGTCAACTGCCCGGTCTACATCAAAGGCCACCGCCAAAAAGACAGCTTCCCGGCCAGCGGCCAAGAAGGCTGCCAACAAGACAGCAAAAAAGACCCCAGCCGCAAAGGCGTCAGCCAACAAGACGACAAGCAAGAAGACGGTTAGCAAGTAACGCCGACTTGCTCCGCACAAGTAGAGGCCCCGGGGCGTCCCGGGGCCTTTGCCTACTCCTAATGGGTGTTGACCGGCCTGGTGTGCCAGGCTGGTTGCCGAGCCGCCCGCCGGTGAGCACTTCAGACTCCTGGAACTTGGATTCCTGAGACTAGATCGTGCCCTGGCGGGTTGGTGAGGGT